>JBOHIT010000393.1:0-6807 GCA_050726155.1 Bradyrhizobium sp. | reverse complement strand
GCATGGGGGCCGTCGCCCGTGGCCAAGCCTTCGATGGTGGTGATCTCGTGCCCGTCGGCACGATGGGCGGGAAAAAGACAGCTGTGCACGGGCTCGCCGTCGAGCAGCACCGTGCAGGCGCCGCAGTCGCCGGCGTCGCAACCCTTCTTGACGCCGAAATGTCCGAGCTCGCGCAGGAACGTCCGCAGACATTGGCCGGGCTGCGGTGATTCCGAAAATGTCTTGCCGTTGATTTCAACGCTCATGGCAGCACTCTCGGCAGCGCTTGCAATTCGCCGCGGATTTCTTCCGCCAGCCGCAATGTCATCGCCTTGCGCCACATCGGCTTGCCGTGGACATCGGTGTGATAGAGATCGTCCGGGATGCGCTGCAGGATCGCTTCGCGCAGTTCGTCTGCGTGTGGAATTCCGGCAAAGGTAAATTGAACCGGCCGCGCGGTGGCCGCCGTTACCGTGAGCGTCAGCCCGCCCTCGGCGGTCACGCTGCCGATCACCAGCGCCGCCGAGCGGCCGACCGGCGTCAGCGAAATCTGCCGGAACGCCGAGCGACGCTTCAGCGCCGCGAGCGGAATATCGACCTGCCGCAGCAGATCGCCCGGTGCCAGCACATTGCGCTGGTCACCGGTGACGAACTCGGCCACGGCAATTTTCCGCTCACCGCCGCCAGCCTGCCAGATGGTGCAGGTGCCGTCGAGCGCTGATGTCAGCGAGATCATCGGCCCCGCCGGCAGCGACATGCAGATATTGCCGCCCACCGTTGCCGTCTTCCAGATCTTGAACGAGGCCAGAAACGCGCGGCAGCATTGGTTGATCAGCGGCGAGGCAATCCATTCCGGCGGGCAGGGCAGCGCATCGAGCTGCGCCACCGTGCAGGTCGCGGCAATCGACAACCCGGTCTCACTAATGGTCAGCGCCGGCCATTTCAGGTCGGTGAGATCGATCAGCCGGTTCAGATGGACCTGCGGTTCCGAGAACAGCCAGGTGCCGCCCGCGAGCCAGGCGTCGCCTGCCGTCCAAACGGGCAATTGCTCCCGCGTGGCCGGATGCGCAACGGCGCGGATGGTGTTCAGGTCCATGGATAGGCTAACGCTTTCAACAAGATGCATCTCCGATTAAGAAGTCTTGCAAGACCAGCGCCAATTGCCAATCCCGTTGGGATGGTCTTTGCATACGGAGGGCAGGTGTCGCCTTCCGCAAATCAGGTGGGATCATGGACCAAACGCAGGCGATATGGATCAAGGATCCGCTTTCTATTCTCGCCGACGGGGCCGAGCGCGGCATCGTGGTCCGCGGCGGCAGGATCGTCGAGCTGGTGCCGCGCGGCCGGGAGCCGGTCACGCCCCATACCGCCGTCTATCACGCCGGCGCCCATGTCGTGCTGCCCGGGCTGATCAACACCCACCACCATTTCTACCAGACCCTGACCCGCGCGTTGCCCGCTGCCCTCGACCGTGAGCTGTTTCCGTGGCTGCAGGCGCTCTATCCGGTCTGGGCGCGGCTGACGCCGGAATCGCTGCATCTCGGCGTCACCGTGGCGATGTCGGAACTGCTGCTGTCGGGCTGCACCACCACGACCGACCATCATTACGTGTTTCCCGCCGGGCTGGAGGACGCCGTCGATATCGAGGTCGCCGCCGCCCAGCGCCTCGGGCTGCGCGTGCTGCTGACGCGCGGTTCGATGGACCGCTCGCAGAAGGACGGCGGCCTGCCGCCCGACAGCGTGGTGCAGAACGAGGATACGATTTTGGCCGACAGCGAGCGCGTGGTGGCAAAGCACCACCAGCGCGGCGAGGACGCGATGGTGCAGATCGCGCTGGCGCCATGCTCGCCGTTTTCGGTGACGACCTCGCTGATGCGCGCAACGGCCGTGCTCGCCGATAAACTCGATGTCCGCCTGCACACGCATCTGGCCGAGACCGAGGACGAGAACAAATTCTGCGAGCAGATGCATGGCTGTCGGCCGCTGGATTATCTCGAACAATGCGGCTGGCTCAATCAACGGACCTGGCTGGCGCACGGCATCCATTTCAACGCGGCGGAGATGAAGCGGCTGGGCAAAGCCAAGACCGCGATCAGCCATTGCGCCTGCAGTAATCAGGCGCTCGCCTCCGGCTGCTGTCCGGTCTGCGAGATGGAGGAGGCGGGGGTTTCCATCGGCCTCGGCGTCGACGGCTCGGCGTCCAACGATGAATCCAACCTGATGCAGGAAGTCCGCGCCGCGTTCCTGTTGCAGCGGGCGCGCTATGGCGTCGGCCGCGTCAGCCACAAGGACGCGCTGCGCTGGGCCACCAAGGGCTCGGCGGCGTGTGTCGGCCGCCCCGAACTCGGCGAGATCGCGGTCGGGAAAGCGGCCGATCTCGCGCTGTTCAAGCTCGATGAACTGCGCTTCTCCGGCCACGGCGATCCGCTCGCAGCACTGGTGCTATGCGGTGCGCACCACGCCGACCGCGTGATGGTCGGCGGCACCTGGGTGGTGACGGATGGTGCGATCCCCGGCCTCGATGTCTCAGACCTGATCCGCCGCCACAGCGCCGCTGCGCGAGCGATGCATGCGGGGTGATCCGTCATCCTGAGGTGCTCGCCGTCTTCGGCGAGCCTCGAAGGATGACAGCCCCGCTGTTGCCCATCCTTCGAGGCGCGCAAGAGCGCGCACCTCAGGATGACGGCGGGGCAGGTGGCGCCATTTTGGCTTTTGCGCTTAGGCAATAAATAGGTCCGGGCGTTGCCGCCCGGACCCGCGTTTCTGAGCGACCCTCACTTCCCCGGAATCTTCTCATCAATCCCCTTGACGTAAAAATTCATGCCGAGCACCTGGCCGTCGTCGAGACGGGTGCCGCCCTTGCATTCGACTTCCTTGCCGTCCTGGCCGACGATGGGACACTTGAACGGCTGTAGCTTGCCTTCGGTGATGGCGGCCTGGGTGTCTTCCGCCAGTTTCTTCACGTCGTCTGGCATGTTGGTGTAGGGCGCCATCACGACGAGCTTGGTCTTCAGGCCGCCCCAGAAATCTTCCGACTTCCAGGTGCCGTCGAGCTCCGCCTTGACGCGCTCGATATAGTACGGACCCCAATTATTCATGGTCGAGGTGAGCTGCGCCTTCGGCCCGAACTTGATCATTTCGGAATCCTGGCCGAACGCCAGCTTACCGCGCTCGGCGGCGACCTGCATCGCGGCGGGGCTATCTGTGTGCTGCATCAGGACGTCGGCGCCCTGGTCGATCAGCGCCTTGGCGGCGTCGGCTTCCTTGCCGGGATCGAACCAGGTGTTGGCCCAGATGATCTTGACCTTGATATTGGGGTTGATGGTCTGCGCGCCGAGCATGGTGGCGTTAATGCCGGAGATCACTTCCGGAATCGGGAAGGAGGCGATGTAGCCGAGCACGCCCGACTTCGACATTTTGGCGGCGATGATGCCCTGGATGTAGCGGCCTTCATAGAACCGCCCGGAATAGGTCGACATGTTCTTGTCGCGCTTGTAGCCGGTGGCGTGCTCGAAATGCACGTTCGGGTATTTCTTGGCGACCTTCAGCGTCGGCTCCATGTAGCCGAACGAGGTGGTGAAGATCAGCTTGTTGCCGGCGCGCGCCAATTGCTCGATCGAGCGTTCGGAGTCCGGGCCTTCGCTGACATTCTCGAGGAACGTGGTTTCGACCTTGTCGCCGAATGCCTTGACCATCTCGAGGCGGCCGAGATCGTGCTGGTAGGTCCAGCCGAGATCGCCGACCGGGCCGAGATAGATGAATCCGATCTTGAGTTTGTCGGCGGCGGACGCACCGAGGAGGCCTGCGCCGGTCGCGAGCATCGCCGCGGCCGCTGCGATGAGAATCTTTTTCATGGCTATCTCCGTTTGACTGACGGGTGGACGTTCGTTCCCGCTGCGCGGCGCCCCGTCGCGCGCGCTTCGGGCATGTTATCGGTCGGGCACAAACACGGTCCCGAGCGCCGCAGGCGCGGTCGAGCCCCCGGTTCGTGCACGTGAAATCAGAACAAGGACAATGACGGTGGCGAGATAGGGCAATGCCGACATCAGCTGCGAGGGCACGCCGATGCCCCAGCCCTGGGCGTGGAGTTGCAGGATCGTCACCGCGCCGAACAGATAGGCGCCGATCACCAGCCTCCCCGGCAGCCATGAGGCGAACACGACCAGCGCCAGCGCGATCCATCCGCGTCCGGCGGTCATGCCCGGAATGAAAAACGGCGTGTAGGCCAGCGGCAGATAGGCGCCGGCGAGGCCCGCACAGCCACCGCCGAACATCACCGCGAACATCCTGATCCGGAGCACGGGATAGCCGAGCGCGTGCGCGGAAGCATGATTGTCGCCGGCGGCACGTAGAATCAGCCCGGCGCGTGTCCGGTAGAGGAAGAACCAGACGCCGATCACCAGCGCCAGCGAGAGATATACAAAGGCATCTTCGCCGAACAGAATTCGTCCGACCATCGGGATATCGGTCAGGCCGGGAATATAGAGATGCGGCGCCAGCGAAATCTTTTCGCCGACGAAGCGGGAGCCGATCAGGCCGGACAGGCCGATACCTAGAATGGTCAGCGCGAGACCGGTGGCGACCTGGTTGACCGCAAGCCCCAGCGTCATCAGTGCGAAGATCAGCGACATCAGCACGCCGGCGACGATGCCGCACAGCGCGCCGATAATGACCGAACCGGATAGCCAGGCGCCGCCGAAGCCGCAGGCCGCGCCCACGATCATCATGCCTTCGACGCCGAGGTTGAGCACGCCGGCGCGTTCGGTCACGAGTTCGCCGGTGGCGGCCAGCAGCAGCGGCGTCGACGCCGCCAGCACCGCAAGGATGATGGCCTCAAGCAGCCCCACGGGACACCTTTGCTGACGCGAAAATGAGCTTGAACCGGTAGAGGATGAGGGAATCGCAGGCGAGCACGAAGAACAGCAGAATGCCCTGGAACACCTTGGTGACGTCCAACGGGATTTTCATTGCGATCTGCGCCTGCTCGCCGCCGATGAAGGTAAGTGCGAGGAAAAGTCCTGCAATTAATATTCCAACCGGGTTCAGCCGCCCCAGGAACGCGACGATGATCGCGGTGAAACCATAGCCGGGCGAGATGCCGGGCTGCAGATGTCCGACCGGACCGGCGACCTCGATAATCCCGGCCATTCCCGCCAGCGCGCCCGATATTGCGAAGGTCAGCAGGATCAGCTGGTTGGAGTTGAAGCCGCCGAACCGCGCCGCGCGGGGGGCGGCGCCGACGACGCGGATTTCAAATCCCTTGATGGTCCGGCCGAGCAGCACCGCGCCGGCCGCGACCACGACCAGCGCAATGACGGCGCCGAGATGCAGCCGGCCGCCCTCGATCAGGATCGGCACGGTCGCGACCGGATCGAATTCGGCGGTGGTCGGGAAGTTGAAGCCCTTGGGATCACGCCAGGGGCCGCGCACGAGATAGTCGAGCAGGAGGTCGGCGACGTAGACCAGCATCAGGCTGGTGAGGATTTCGCTGGCTCCGAACCGCACCTTGCAGATCGCCGGGATCAGGGCATAGAGCGCGCCGCCGATGGCGCCCAGCAGCAGCATCGCCGGCAATACCCACGGGCCGGCGTCGGTGCCGTTGGTCTTCACCGCGAGCCAGCTGCCGGCGACGGCGCCGATCAAAAACTGGCCTTCGGCGCCGATGTTCCAGGCGTTGGCGAGGTAACAGAGCGACAGGCCGATCGCGATCATCACCAGGGGGGCGGCCTTCACCGCGATCTCCTGCAGCGAATAACTGTCAACGAGGGGATCGATGAAGTAGACGCCGAGCGCGGCAATCGGATTCTTGCCGAGGATCGCAAACAGGATGCTCATGGTCACCAGCGTCAGGCCGATCGCGATCAGCGGCGAAACCAGCGCGATGGTGTTTGAGCGTTCGGCGCGCTTTTCAAGCACCAGCTGCATGCGCCGCTTCCTTACTGTCCAGGGTGCTTCCGCCCATCAGCAAACCGAGTTTTTCGCGGCTGGCGTCGCTGGTCGCCATCGGCTCCGACAGATGGCCGTGGAACATGACCGCGATACGGTCGGTGATTTCGGCGAGTTCATCGAGGTCCTGGCTCGTGACCAGGACTGCTGCACCCGCGGCGGCGAGATCGAGCAGGGCCTGGCGGATCACGGCGGCCGCACCGGCATCGACGCCCCAGGTCGGCTGGCTCACCACCAGCACCGCCGGGTTGCGCAGGATTTCGCGGCCGACGATGAACTTCTGCAGATTGCCACCGGAGAGGCTGGCGGCTTCCGGGTCGCGCTTGGCCTTGCGCACGTCAAAGGCTTCGGTGGCGCGGTCGACGGTCTTCAGGGTGGCCGCGGTATTGACGAAGCCGTGCTGGACCATCCCGCTGGCCGCGTGGCCGGTCAGCAGCGCGTTCTCGGAAAGTCGCATCCGCGGCGCGGTGCCGTGGCCGAGCCGCTCTTCGGGCACGAAAGCGGCGCCAAGCTTGCGGCGTTGGGTGATCGACATATGCCCCGCAGCCTGTCCATCGATTACGACGGTGCCGGGGTCCTGCGCCAGTCGTTCGCCCGACAAGGCGGCGAAAAGTTCGTCCTGGCCGTTGCCGGCGACGCCGGCGATGCCCAGGATTTCACCACCCTTGAGTTCGAAGGAGATGTGCTGGAGCCGCACGCCGTGGGGATCGTCCGGCTCGAGATTGAGATCGTTGACGACCAGCCGCGGCACGGTGGTTTGCCGGTTCGCCGCGGCCTTCACCTGCTTGATCTCGCCGCCGACCATCATGCGCGCGAGCGAGGCCGCGGTTTCCGCCTTGGGATTGCAGGTCGAGATTTTCTTGCCGCCGCGCAGGATGGTGG
>JBOHIT010000392.1:0-8123 GCA_050726155.1 Bradyrhizobium sp. | reverse complement strand
CATCAAGGTGGTGGAAGCCGAGTTTTTCTCCGGCGGCACCAGCATGGCGCGCGCCTCGTGCCAGTTGTTGCGCCGGACGGAAAATGCGCCCGGCAATGTCTGGTCACCGTCGAACTGGGATGCGCCGCTGCCCGAGACGATCCCGGCGCCGACCGACCCCAAACTCGGCATGAACGGCAAATGGACGACAAGGCCGATCACCGGCCATATGGGCTCGCTCGGCCCGCGGCGGCTGTGGATGAGCGAAGTCCGCGAGCTGGTCGAAGGCGTGCCGATGTCGCCCTTCGTCCATGTTGCAACGGGTGCGGATTTTGCCAGCCCCTTCGCCAATGCCGGCGATAGCGGGCTCGGCTACATCAACAGCGACGTCACGCTGTACCTGCATCGCTTACCGGTGACGCGATGGATCGGCTTCGACGTGGTCAACCACCACGCCAGCGACGGCATCGCCATCGGCGAGTGCTGGCTCTACGACGAAAAGGGCCCGATCGGCACCTCAACGGTGGCAGCCCTGGCGCAGCGCAAGCCGATGACCAACGTCCCGCCGCCGTAGGGCCTCCCCTGTCATCGTGAGTAGCGACAGCGACGACTTGTCCGCCGTAGCTCGAAGAGCGAAGGCGGAAGCAATCCATCTATCCGTTCTGCCGCGCTATGGATTGCTTCGCTGCGCTCGCAATGACGGTGGAGAGGCCGTCACTCCACCAGATGCCGCGCCATCTCGGAGCGCGCCCTGAGCGCAGCACCTTGTTTCGCAACGATCTTGGCAATGCGCTCCGGTGCAAAATTCAATTGGACAAACGCCGGCGCGGTGTTGGCGACCTCGTGATAGCTGGCGATCTTGCCGTCACGGAGCTGCATGATCGAGACGCCCTCGAACATCGCCCGCGCGCCCTTGGCCTCCGGCAGCGTCGAGCGGTAGCTGAACGTGTAGCGCGCATAGAGTGTCTGGCCGTCGCTGACCGGTGCGTGCATGTCCCAGCGGAAATCGGTCGCGGTGCGATAGAACCAGTCGTCGATCAACTCGGCGATTTTGGCGCGGCCGGCGAACGCACCATAGAACACGTCGTGATAGACGCCGTCTTCGGTGAACAGTTCGGCGAATGCCTTGCCGTTGTGCTGTTCGACGTTGTCGCAAAACGCGCGCAGCAAGGTTGATGTGTTCATGGCGTTTCTCGCCTCCCCCTTGTTGTCATGCCCGCGAAGGCGGGCATCCAGTATTCCAGAGAGCGTGAGGTGAATCGAGAGGCCGCGGCGTACTGGATCGTCCGCTTTCGCGGACGATGACACCGGGGCTTGGCGAGAACCTACCCGATCTCCGCGACCGCGGCGATGATCCGGGCGATGTCCTGCGGCCGTGACAGGCGGTGGTCGCCGTCCTGGATCATGGTCAGCACCACATCCTCGGCCGGCAGCCGATGCGCCAGCGCGAAGGCGTGCTGCCACGGCACGTCGGGGTCCTGCGCGCCCTGCAGGATGCGCACGGGGCAGCCGACCTCGATGGCGCTGCCGAGCAGCAGATGGTTGCGGCCCTCCTCGATCAGCGCGCGCGTGATCGGATAGGGGTCGCCATACTCCGACGGCCGCATCCAGACACCCTTGGTCCGGATCTCCTGCTGGATTTCGGCCGGAAAATTGTTCCACATCAACTGCTCGGTGAAATCAGGCGCCGGTGCGATCAGCACCAGTCCCGCGAGCGACGCCGGGCTGTTTTCACGCCTTGCGATCTCGCGCGCCAGCAGCAGCGCCATCCAGCCGCCCATCGACGAGCCGATCACGATTTGCGGGCCGCGGCAAAACTGCTCGAACACGGCGACGCTCTCTTCCAGCCAGCGCCCGATGGTGCCGTCGATGAAGGCGCCGCCGGATTCGCCGTGCCCGGAATAGTCGAACCGGACGCAGGCGCGGCCGTGCTCGGCGGCCCAGGCATCCAGCGCCAGCGCCTTGGTGCCCGTCATGTCGGAATTGAAACCGCCCAGCCAGATCAGGCCGGGGGCGGCTCCTGCGCGGGCCCGCACCGCGATCCGGCGTTGGCCGCTGTCCTGGCCGACCTCGATAAAGGCCGGTTCCTGATCGTTTAGCGCTGGATTGCTCATGGATTCACTACTCTTGCCCGCTGCTTTGTCGGCGAGTGCGACTTAACGGTCAATGTCGTCGGTCAACGCACACCCAATATGACGGCATCCTTGCGGATCGTGCCGTGCCGCTATATTTGGCGGGCGTGACCAAAATGCCTCGCATTTGACGGTTTTCGAGCGCAGACAGCGAGTTCGCTTGCTCAGCGCCGCGTATTGCTTCAAAATATAGCCTTCCTTCACAGCATTGGAGAATTACCCATTCGCCGTCCCAACAGAGCCCCGCCCGCCGCAACCAAAGACGGGCCGCGCACCAATGATGAAATCCGCAACGCACAGATCCAGCTGATCGATCAGACCGGCGTCAACCACGGCACCGTCGAAACCGTGCTGGCCGTCAAGATGGCCCTCGAAGCGGGCATGGATCTTGTCGAGATTTCGCCGAACAACAATCCTCCCGTTTGCAAGATCATGGACTACGGGAAGTTCAAATATTCCGCGCAGAAAAAAGCCGCTGAAGCCCGCAAGAAACAGAAGGTCGTCGAGATCAAGGAGATCAAGCTGCGGCCGATGATCGACGATCACGATTACGACGTGAAGATGCGCGCGATGCAGCGGTTCTTCGAGGAAGGCGACAAGGTCAAGATCACCTTGCGCTACCGCGGCCGCGAAATGGCCCACCAGGAAATCGGCACCAAGCTGCTGGACAAGGTCAAGGCCGACGTCGCCGAGTTCGCCAAGGTCGAGCAGGATGCGCGCTTCGAAGGTCGCCAGGTCGTCATGGTGCTGGCGCCGCGCTGACCGGCAAGACGCTTTTATTTGCTAGCGGAATGCGCCCTCGGATTTGATCCGGGGGCGTTTTCGTTTTGCCTCACGCCGTAACGTCGACATCCCGGCGCTCGCGGGACGAAATCATCGCCGCCTCGATGCACGCAATGATGTGGCGGCCGTAGTCGCCGGTGACCGGCACATCGGTGTCATGAAGGATCGCCGCCGCCATCGCCTGCCATTCCCTGACAACGGCATTCTGCATCCACGCCGGATCGTGCGAATTCGGCACGTCGGTCCATTTTCCGCCCCGTCCGATCGTAACGCCGCGCTCGAAGTCGATCCGGAGCGTGCCGCGCTCGCAGACAAGGTCGATATCGAAGGCGCCGCCGCCGTCCCGGAAGCCGATACTGGCCACCTGGGCGAACCGGCCGTCGGTAAAACGCAACAGCATCATGGCGCTGTCATCGGCCTTCTGGTCGTGAAACGACGTGCTGACCGCGGCCGAAACCGATCCGACGCGGCCGTCCATCAGCCATATCAGTTGGTCCAGCGCGTGGATTCCGGCGGTCATCAGCATGCCGCCGCCGGTTGCGGGATCGAGGTGCCAGCCGCGGCGGTTCTGTTCCATCCAGATCTTCTGCAGCGAACTCGAGCCCGTGACGGGCTTGCCGAGTTCTCCGCGATTCAGAATCTCGCGGGCCACGAGGCAGGGCCAGACGAAATGCATGATCTGTCCGACCATCAGCTTGCGGCGGCTGGTCTCGGCGGCCGCAATGATGCGGCTGCATTCGGCGACCGACAGCGCCATCGGCTTTTCCAGCAGGACATGTTTGCCGGCTTGCAGTGCTGCCATCGCCAACCGGCCATGCAAATGATGCGGCGCCGTGATCGCAACCGCATCGACCGATTTGTCGTCGAGCATCGCGCGCCAATCGCCATAGGGCGTGCCGCCATGTTCGGCGGCGAACGCTTCGGCCAACGCCAGTTCTTCCGCGCACACCGCGACGATTCGGATGTCCGGCAGGGCCGCAATCGCACGCGCGTGAAAGGCGCCGAAATATCCGGCGCCGAGTATGCCAACTCCCAGCATCAACTGTCCCTTGATCGAGCCGCGTCTTGCGCGCGTCCCCTCAAGCTACAGCCAATGCGGCGGCCACCGCAAAAATCAGCTGCGCGTGGCCTGCCAGGTGCCGCTGCAGCGATCGCCGGTGATGATGCCGCTCCATGAGCCGGCGCCGCTGGTGCCGGCGAGCCGTCCGCCGCCGCTGGCCTTGGAGGCGCCCACCGACACGTTGACCGCAACCGCGCCGGCGCGATTGACCGTGCCGGCGACCCGGCCGCCGCCGGCCGATGACACCCGGGTTCCCGTCACCTGGAAGGGAACGCTGTAGCCGGAACTGCAATTGCCGCGGGTGGTGGCGAACACCACGTTCCAGGTGCCGTTATAGGCGCCGGAAGCTCTTGCCGCGTCGGCGGTGGACGGCACGGCCGCCACGGCGAGTGCGGCGAATACCGGGAGCCAGCGCAGGGTCGAAAAGTGGGAAACGGCCGGGAAGCGGGAAATGAAACGCTGAAATGTGCTCATTTTGGTCCTGTTTCGGGCTGAGGCGGTGATGACATCACGCCATTCGTCACAGGACAGGGTTTACCGGTTCATCGTTGCAAATATGCGTCTGGTCTGCCATAAGCCCAGCCTTCATCGCCCGGCTGATTAAGGGCTGCCGTGTCGATGACCCGTGCGGGTTGGTTCGTTTTCGAAAAAACCTGAGCACTTTCAACGCTCTAACGAGCATTTCAAGCCGCAAAAGCGCCCCTCGGGGCGCGTTTTTCTGTGGCCAGTAGGAGAGCCAAATGCCCAAGCTGAAGACCAAGTCAGGCGCTAAAAAGCGCTTCAAGGTGACTGCCACCGGCAAAGTGATGTCGGCCCACGCCGGCAAGCGCCACGGCATGATCAAGCGGACGAAGAAGCAGATTCGTCAGCTCCGCGGCACGCGTGTGGTGTTCAAGACCGACGGCGACAACATCAAGAAGTATTTCTTGCCGAACGCCTGATGGCGTTCGCGTTTCGCTTTAGCCGAGCCGCGTCCGCGCGGCGATCTGTCACCTAATTCCAGAATCTAAGGATAGCCGTCATGTCTCGCGTCAAACGCGGTGTGACCTCTCACGCCAAGCACAAGAAAGTCTACAAGGCCGCCAAGGGTTTTTCCGGCCGCCGCAAGAACACCATCCGCGCCGCCAAGGCCGCGGTCGAAAAGGCCGGGCAATATGCCTTCCGCGACCGCAAGCGCAAGAAGCGCACGTTCCGCGCGCTCTGGATCCAGCGCATCAATGCCGCGGTTCGTCCGTTCGGCATGACCTACAGCGTCTTTATCAACGGCCTGTCGAAGTCGGGCATCACGGTGGACCGCAAGGTACTGTCGGATCTCGCCATCACCGAGCCGGCGGCGTTCCAGGCGATCGCTGAAAAGGCCAAGGCTGCGCTCGCAGCGTAAGCTGGCGTCCTTCGGTTCTTCTGCGAAATTTTTGAGGCCGTCATGGCCGGGTAAAAGCGCGAAGCGCGTCTTCGCACTGGATGTCCCGGCCATCCACGCCTTCCTTTTCGCAAAAGCTTTAAGACGTGGATGCCCGGCACAAGGCCGGGCATGACGGGCTAGGAGCATCGGCTAGCATCCTAGTCAAAAGGGATTGCCATGACCGACCTCGCTCACCTCGAATCCGAGATCCTTAACCAGATCGCCGCCGCCGGCGATGAAGCCGCGCTCGAAGCGGTGCGCGTTGCAGCCCTCGGCAAGAAGGGATCGATCTCCGCGCTGCTCGCGACGCTCGGCAAGATGTCGCCCGACGAGCGCAAGACGCAAGGTGCGGCGATCAATCTCGCCAAGGACAAGGTCACGCAGGCGCTGACCGCGCGCCGCGAACTCCTGAAATCGGCAGCCCTCGACGCCCGACTCGCTTCCGAGACCATCGACGTCACGCTGCCGCTGCGCGACGCGCTGGCCGAACAAGGCCGCGTTCATCCGCTCAGCCAGGTGTTCGAAGAGGTCAATGTCATCTTCGCCGATATGGGATTTTCCATCGCCGAAGGTCCAGATATCGAGACCGACGACTACAACTTCACCAAGCTGAATTTCCCCGAAGGCCATCCGGCGCGGGAGATGCACGACACGTTCTTCTTCAACCCGAAAGAAGACGGCTCGCGCATGCTGTTGCGCACCCACACCTCGCCGGTGCAGGTGCGCACCATGCTCTCCCAGAAGCCGCCGATCCGCATCATTTGCCCGGGCCGTACCTATCGCATCGATTCCGACGCGACGCATACGCCGCAGTTCCACCAGGTCGAAGGCCTCGTCATCGACAAGGGCTCGCATCTCGGCCATCTCAAATGGATCCTGCACGAGTTCTGCAAGGCGTTCTTCGAGGTCGACCACATCAACATGCGGTTCCGGCCGTCGTTCTTCCCGTTCACGGAGCCCTCGCTCGAAGTCGACATCCAGTGCCGGCGCGACAAGGGCGAGATCCGCTTCGGCGAAGGCGAGGACTGGCTGGAGATTCTCGGCTGCGGCATGGTGCACCCGAACGTGCTGCGCGCCTGCGGCATCGATCCCGACGTCTATCAGGGTTTTGCCTGGGGTATGGGCATCGATCGCATCGCGATGCTCAAATACGGCATGTCCGACCTGCGGCAACTGTTCGACAGCGACGTGCGCTGGCTCAACCATTACGGCTTCAAGCCGCTCGACGTCCCGACGCTGGCCGGAGGATTGAGCACGTGAGTCTCCGAGACTACCGTTGCGGAGAGAGCCCCCACCCTAACCCTCCCCCGCAAGAGCGGGAGAGGGAATGGACTGTGCTTGGGGTAAGCAGCGCTGATCTCAAGGATACGAATCCTCTTTCCGCACGACAGGTCGGACTCCCTCTCCCGCTTGCGGGTCGAGACGAGCGAAGCTCGCTCTTTGAGGGTTGGGGTGGGGGTCTCTCCGCGATGGAGGTGTAAATGGTTGATCCAGAAAACCCCACCTGGAAGGTCTCGGAGAAGCTGCGTGCAAACGCGCGCGAACTCAGGAAGAATTCCACCGACGCCGAGCGAATCCTCTGGTCTGAACTCCGCGATAACAGGCTGAACGGCATAGGCTTCCGACGCCAGGTACCGATCAAAAACTACATCGCCGACTTCGCCTGCCATGCAGCAAAACTGGTGGTCGAGCTCGACGGCGGTCAGCATTTTTCCGATCAAGCCGAGCAGGCCGATGCGGCGCGTTCCGCCGTGATTGCGGCCAGAGGCTTTCGGGTCCTTCGTTTCAGCAATCTCGACGTGATGACGAATCGCGCAGGCGTTCTCGAAACAATTGCCGCTGCCATCGCGGAGAGAGCCCCCACCCTTACCCTCCCCCGCAAGCGGGAGAGGGAAGAGAGCGCCACCGCACGGAAACAGCAACCATGAAATTCACGCTCTCCTGGCTCAAGGAACATCTCGACACCGACGAGCCCCTGGAAAAGCTCGCCGACAAGCTCACTATGGTCGGGCTTGAGGTCGAGCATATCGACGACAAGGCCAAGGCTTTGGCGCCGTTCTCGATTGCGCGGGTGATTTCGGCCGAACAGCATCCGAATGCGGATCGCCTGCGCGTCTGCATGGTCGATACCGGTGATGGCGGCGCACCGGTGCAGGTGGTCTGCGGCGCGCCGAACGCGCGCGCTGGCCTCATCAGCGTGTTCTCGCCGCCCGGCACTTTCATTCCCGGCAAGAACATCACGCTCGGCGTCGGCACTATTAGGGGCGTCGAGAGCCGCGGCATGCTGTGCTCGGCGGCCGAGCTGCAGATTTCCGAAGACCATGACGGCATCATGGAACTGCCGGCCGATGCGCCCGTCGGCGCGCCCTACGCCGCGTGGGCCGGGCTCGGCGATCCCATGATCGAGATCAATTTGACGCCGAACCGGCAGGATTGCACCGGCGTGCACGGCATCGCGCGCGATCTTTCCGCCGCCGACATGGGCAAGTTCAAAGACCCCGCCATCAAGCAGATCAAGGGCGAATTCCCCTGCCCGGTGAAGGTAACGGTGGAAGACGCGACGCTGTGTCCGGGCTTTGCGTTGCGGCTGGTGCGCGGCGTCAAGAACGGCCCGTCGCCGGAATGGCTGCAGAAGCGGCTGACCTCGATCGGGCTGCGGCCGATCAATGCGCTGGTCGACATCACCAACTTCATGACCTACGACCGCGCCCGGCCGCTGCATGTGTTCGACGCCAAAAAGGTGACCGGCAATCTCACGGTGCGCCGC
>JBOHIT010000391.1:0-2118 GCA_050726155.1 Bradyrhizobium sp. | reverse complement strand
GAATGGCTCTAATAAGATAAGCCTATGATCCAATTCGAAAACCACAAGAACGCCGACTGAGCGTTCGCAGGCAAAATAAGGCCGCGTTCTCATTGCTCACGCGGACAAGGTAGGAATGAAACCGACTGATATTTCGGCGCCGGACTACTTTCACAAAGTGGTCGATTGCCAATGGGCCTGCCCCGCACACACGCCAGTTCCCGAATACATCCGTTTGATTGCAGAGGGGCGTTATAGCGACGCTTATATGATCAATTGGAAATCGAATGTGTTTCCCGGAATTCTGGGACGCACCTGCGATCGTCCATGCGAGCCGGCGTGCCGCCGCGGCCGCGTCGAGGAAACACCGGTTGCGATCTGCCGCCTCAAGCGCGTCGCCGCCGACTTTAAGGACGACGTCAAGCATCGCATGCCGAAGCCGATGGCGAAGAACGGCAAGCGCATCGCGCTGGTCGGCGGCGGTCCCGCCTCGCTTGCGGTGGCGCGCGATCTGGCCCCGCTCGGTTATCACTGCACCGTGTTCGATGCCGATCCCAAGGCCGGCGGCATGATGCGCAGCCAGATTCCGAAATTCCGGCTGCCGGATTCGGTGATCGACGAGGAAACCGACTACATCCTCGACCTCGGCATCGAGTTCAAGGGCGGCCATCGCATCGACAGCCTGAAGACGCTGATGGCTGAGAACTATGACGCGATCTTCGTCGGCTCCGGCGCGCCGCGCGGCCGAGAACTCGACGTCCCCGGTCGTAAGGAAGCCGCCGGCAATATCCATATCGGCATCGAGTGGCTGGCCTCGGTTTCATTCGGCCATGTCGAGAAGATCGGCCGCCGCGTCATCGTGCTCGGCGGCGGCAACACCGCGATGGACTGCTGCCGCACCGCCCGCCGCCTCGGTGGCGAGGACGTCAAGGTGATTGTGCGTTCCGGCTTCGAGGAAATGAAGGCGAGCCCCTGGGAAAAGGAAGACGCCCTGCACGAGGACATTCCGATCCTCAATTTCATGGTGCCGGTGGCGTTCAAGCATGTGAGCGGCAAGCTCATCGGCGTCACCTTCCAGAAGGTGAAGGCGGAGTACGACGCCAAGGGACGCCGCAATCTGGTGCCCTCGGGCGAACCGGACCAGACCATTCCCTGCGACGACGTGCTGGTCGCGGTTGGCCAGGAAAACGCTTTTCCCTGGATCGAGCGCGACTGCGGCATCGAGTTCGACAAGTGGAACATGCCGCAGGTCGACGCCAACACGTTTGCCTCGACCAACCCGAAAGTGTTCTTCGGTGGCGACGCGGCATTCGGCCCCAAGAACATCATCTGGGCGGTGGCGCACGGCCATGATGCCGCCCTGTCGATCCACAAGATGCTGTCAGGCGAAGACATCACCGAGCGCCCGCTTCCCGAAGTGCATGTCTCGTCGCAGAAGATGGGCATCCACGAGTGGAGCTATGACAACGACATCTCCGGCGACAAGCGCTTCAAGGTGCCGCATCGCGACAAGGTCATCGCGCTCAAGGACATCCGCACCGAGGTCGAGCTCGGCTACGACGTCAAGCTGGCGCTCGGCGAAGCGCAGCGCTGCCTGAATTGCGATATCCAGACGGTATTCAGCGCTCCCGCCTGCATCGAATGCGACGCCTGCGTCGACATCTGCCCGATGGATTGCATCACCTTCACGGAGAACGGCGAGGAAGCGGATCTGCGGGAGCGGCTGAAAGCCCCCTCGCCGCATCACGACCAGGCGCTCTATGTCGCCGACGGGCTCAAGACCGGGCGCGTCATGGTGAAGGACGAAGACGTTTGCCTGCATTGCGGACTGTGCGCCGAACGTTGTCCGACCGGCGCTTGGGACATGCAGAAATACCTCATCGATATGACTCACGCGGGATCAACATGTCAGACCAAAGCCCGATCAGCAGCGTAAACGACTTCGTCGTCCGCTTCGCCAACGTCAACGGCTCGGGCTCGGCCAGCGCCAACGAAATGTTCGCGCGTTCGATCCTGCGCCACGGCGTTCCGGTCAGCCCGCGCAACATCTTCCCCTCCAACATCCAGGGCCTGCCGACCTGGTATGAGGTGCGGGTGACCGAGCAAGGCCATCTCGGCGCCCGCGGCGGCGTCGACATG
>JBOHIT010000390.1:0-13259 GCA_050726155.1 Bradyrhizobium sp. | reverse complement strand
CGGCGACACCGCGGCCGTATGGCGACGGCTGAAAGAGACCGATCTCCAGATCACCGAATGGCGCGGCACCAGCGCCTTCGTGTCGGCGCCGACCGGGCCGGGCGCGGCCGACTACATTCAGATCGCGCTCGGCCGTGAGATCGAATGGCGCGCCGGCTCGATCGTCAATCCGAACTATCGCCCGTTTGGCGAAGAGGAATTGCTCGATCCGAGCTGGCCTCGCACCGATCAGCTTCCCGACTCGGATCAGCTGGCCGGCCCGGTCTATCGCCTGCTCGGCCGCGCCGGCGGCGCGGTGATCCATCTGCGAAGTTTTCTGGATCGCTGTGGCCGCCTCGAGCGGGAGAAGCGGGAGGCCAAGCGGCCCGAGTTGGAGCGGCGCGTCATTCGCGAGGTCGGGCCGGGCGGAACGCGCGAGACGCCGTTCCTGGAGGCGGTCCCGGACTATTTCGACTTTGTGCCGAGAGAGCTGCGGTTCTTTCAGGACTGGGAGGAATCGAGCGCCAGGCCGCAGCGTGTCTTCGCCCATTGGGCGCTCGATGCCCGCGATTACACCCATAAGGGTGAGCGCGAAGTCGGCTTTATCCCACGACCGCTGAAGCCTCCGAAGGAGCGGCTGCTGATGACGCCGGAGGCTTCGGTGCATGCGCTGATGGACCGGATCGAGGCCGCTGACCGCGAGGTCGGCCTGCCCTTCGGCTGGTTCTTCCTCATGATCCACGGCCATTGGGTCGATCCCGACGTCGGCCTGGCGATTGCGCAAGGCCTGAAGGCGCAGCGCGTGCGCCTGCCCGACCCCGACGCTGGCGTACTGCTGCGCTGGGCGGATCGAAGCTACGGCTTCTGACGGAGCGCCGCCCATGGACGACGTCACCTCGCGCGCGCTGGTCTCCGACCCCGAAACCCGGCGGGCGCTGCAGCTCGACGCGCTGTCCGCGATCCTGCCGATGGAGCGGCGCGATCGGCTCGCCGAACTCCTGACCGACGATGATGTCGAGACGCTGAAGCACCTCGCGCGCGAGGGCATGGGCGAGAACAGTCTGCGGGCATTATCGTCGGATCTCGCCTACCTCGAAGCCTGGGCGCAGGCCGCGACCGGCGCGTCGTTGCCGTGGCCGGCCTCGGAAAGCCTAGCGCTGAAGTTTGTGGCGCACCACCTCTGGGACCCGGCCAAACGCGAGACCGATCCTCAGCATGGCATGCCGGCCGACGTCGCGGCCGCGCTGCGCAACGGTGAAATGCTGCGCAGCCCCGGCCCGCATGCGCCTTCGACGGTGAAACGCCGGCTCGCCAGCTGGGGGACCTTGCATCGGTGGAAAGGGCAGGAGGGTCCATTCGCCTCGCCGAGCCTGCGCTCGGCGCTCCGGCTCGCCGTGCGAGCCAGCACGCGGCCGCGTCGCCGCAAAAGCAAGCGCGCCGTCACCCGCGACGTTCTGGACCGGCTTGTCGCAACTTGCTCGACGGATCGGCTCGCGGACACCCGCGACCTCGCGATCCTGCTGCTGGCCTTCGCCTCTGGCGGGCGTCGGCGCAGCGAAGTGGCGCGCTGCGGGTCGAGCAGCTCAGCGAGGAGCCGGCGGTGCCGCTCGATCCGCGCGATCCGAACTCCGAAGCGCTGGCGTGTGTTTCGATCCAGCTCGGCCGCACCAAGACCGGCGACGCCGACGATGAGGGCAGGGTGCTTCTGGTCGGGCCGCCGGTCGAGGCGCTGCGCGAATGGCTGGAGCGGGCGGACATCAGCCAAGGGCCAATCTTCCGCGCGATCGATCGCTGGGAGGCGATCGAGGAGAGGGCGCTGACGCCGCAGTCGATCAACCTGATCGTCAAGCGCCGCTGCGCAATGGCGGGGCTCGAGGCGAGGGAGTTTTCCGCGCACGGCCTAAGGTCCGGATATCTGACGGAGGCGGCGCTGCGCGGTGTGACTCTTCCCGAGGCGATGCAGCAATCCCAGCATCGTTCGGTGCAACAGGCAGCCAGCTACTACAATGAGGCTGAGCGCAGTCAAGGGCGCGCCGCCCGCTTGGGCGTTTAGCAGCCGACGCTGCTGAGTTGTCAGCGTACAACTCGCAGCACGCCGCCTTTGCACTTGCAATCGGCTCAGAAGGCCGAATCGAATTTGTCGCTTCGAGAGGAATCTACTTGCCGGCTGTTCCTAATCGGACCCGCCTATGATTCAATTCCGACGCCCCGGCGTTCTTCGGTCGCAGCAGTCCGCGCCCATTCGCGAAGTCCATTTGCGAAATCCGCGAGTCGGATCAGTCGGTTGCTTGCTCGCCGACGCAAACTCGGTCCAGTATGTGACGATCTGATTCGGGGAGCGACCCCGCGGTCGTTAAGTTGTCAGCGTACAACTGCATGCTTCCCGGGCTGATTGATATGCGACGAAGCCGAGTGGTGTCGCAACACCCGAAGCCGTTAACTTCTCGTTAACTCAATAATCCTTGCGGCGTCGAAAGAATCGGGCATTACTCGCCATCAGCGCTTTTTGAGACCAACTGCTCAAAAATGCGCAGATGCAGAGATCACGAATGCCGACCTCGACTAAGACTCTGGAACAGAATGTCCGCGATCTGCGGTCGCTGATCAATGCGGATGCGGCGGAGCTATCGACGCGGTTGCGTGCGCAACAGCTTCGCGACTTTCCGCCCGCGGCCCAGAAGACCATACGCCGCTTTTCCCCGGCTGAAGCCTCGCGCTTTATTGGCATCGCCGAAGGCTATCTTCGGCAGCTCGTATCGGAAGGGATGGGGCCCCCCGCGCCACCCAACAGCCGTCGGAGCTATTCAATCGAAGACATCGACGCGCTGCGCGGTGACCTCGATAGCACCGGTAAAGGTGCCCGCCGATACGTCCCACACCGACGCGACGCGGAGGCGCTGCAGGTCATCTCGGTAATGAACTTCAAGGGCGGTAGCGGCAAAACCACCACGGCCGCGCATCTCGCCCAGTATCTTGCGTTCCGCGGCTACAGGGTCCTTGCAATTGACCTCGATCCGCAAGCGAGCCTCTCGACCCTCTTCGGGCATCAACCCGAACTTGATGTCGGCGAGAATGAAACGATCTACGGCGCCATTCGCTACGACGCCGACCGCCGGGAGATGCCAGAGATCGTCCGCGGCACCTACATTCC
This sequence comes from Bradyrhizobium sp., assembly GCA_050726155.1. GTDB lineage: Bacteria > Pseudomonadota > Alphaproteobacteria > Rhizobiales > Xanthobacteraceae > Bradyrhizobium. The sequence goes on along the minus strand of JBOHIT010000390.1, from coordinate 10,129 downwards.
GAACCTGCACATCGTTCCTGGGCAGCTCGAACTCATGGAGTTCGAACATGAGACGCCCAAGGCGTTGATAGCACGAGAGAGCAACGATTCACTGTTTTTCGCTAGGATCGGCGAAGCTCTGGCCCAAGTTAGTGATGCCTACGATGTTGTGGTGATCGATTGTCCCCCGCAACTCGGTTTCCTCACGCTCTCCGCGCTATGCGCAGCGACTTCAGTCCTGATCACAGTGCATCCCCAGATGCTCGATGTGATGTCGATGTCTCAGTTCCTCAACATGACGGGGAGCCTTCTCGACGTCGTCGCGAACGCCGGCGGCGCCACTCAATATGATTGGATGCGCTATCTAGTCACTCGCTACGAGCCTAGCGATGGACCACAGACGACGATGGTCGGTCTGATGCGCTCTATCTTCGGCTCGCGCGTACTGACCCACCCTATGGTAAAGAGCACCGCCATTGCCGATGCCGGCCTCACCAAGCAGACCCTTTACGAGGTTGAGCGGCAACAGTTCACCCGGGGCACCTATGATCGCGCCATCGAAGCGCTCGATCTCGTGAACGGGGAGATCGAAGGCCTGATCAAACAGGTCTGGGCTAGGAGCTGATCATGGCGCGCAAGATCAACTTCGATCCACCCACGGCGGACGCCTCCGCGGAGCGAGCAGAAGTGCACGAAGCAGCCCCGCAGCGCTCGCGACCTCTTCTCGGACTTGAACGCCCGATCAAACAATCGAGCGCGCTCGGGGCAATATCGCAGTCGTTGGGCGGTATCTCCGAGAAGGTCAAGCGGGCGGAGGAAATCGAGCAAAAGCTCATCGAAGGTCAGGTCATCGTCGAACTCGACCCCGCGCTGATTGATAACTCCTTCGTACCCGACCGCATGGAGGCTACCGAGGAGCACAACGTCGCCTTCCGCGAGCTCATCCGTGAGCACGGGCAAAACGTCCCAATCCTGGTTCGCCCGAAGCCGAATGGCGCTGAGCGCTACGAGGTTGCATTCGGCCATCGCCGCCTGCGGGCGGCCCGCGAACTGGGCATAAAGGTGAGGGCAGTGGTTCGCTCCCTCACTGATGAGCAACTCGTCATCGCGCAGGGCCAAGAGAACAGCGGCCGCACCGATCTGACCTACATCGAGCGCGCACGCTTCGCAGCGCGGCTGGAGGATCGGAAATTCTCCCGCGAGATCATCATGGCGTCGCTCAACGTGGACAAGGCTGCGCTCTCACGCCTCATAGCGATTGCGACCAGAGTCCCGGCCCCGGTCATCGACGCCATCGGGCCCGCGCCAGCCTTCGGCCGCGTGCGCTGGCAAGAGCTAACCGACCTCTTGGAACGAGATAACAATCGTGCCCGCGCACTTGAGATAGTCAAAACTCCGACATTCAGAGCATTGGACACCGACAAGCGCTTCGAGACGCTCGCAGATGGCCTGCGCGAGAAGGCGTCGCGCGCCCGCGCCGAAACGTGGGCCGCCAACGATGGAACGAACGCCGCTAAGGTCTCTCGCGCCGGAAAGAAGCTTACTCTGATATTCGACGATCGCTTCGCTCCGAGGTTTGGCGACTTCGTCCGAGAGCGGTTGCAAGCCCTTTACGACGAATTCAAAGCCGCCGACCCACCGGCATAACCGAACTTGCCTGGTCGGAATGAGCCGGCCGGATCAAGACCACCGCAACTACGTCGGAGAACCATAGGCAAAAGAAAAAGGCCCCCGTCACGTCGCCGTTCCGGAAGCCCCTTCTTTGTATTGGCATTCAAAGAATCGCACTTCCGCGAATCACTGTCAAGCGTTCTGGCGCCGTTTCGGCGAGCGGATTTTCTCTGCCCAGCTGAGGCAAAGACATGCAGTCACATCCACCAACGACGCCCTTTGGGCGGCGATCGCTGACGCTTGCCCATGTGGCAAGCCAAATGGTCGCAACGGCACGCCCTCCGGAAAAGGTCGTGCACAAATGGAATATCTTCCACGCCATCTGTACGGCGCGGCCGCGCCTCGGGGTGTCCGAGCGCTCGCTTTCCGTGTTGAACGCGCTTCTGACCTTCCATCCGGAGACGGCACTGACAGGGGAGGACGAGCTGATCGTCTTTCCGTCCAACGAGAAGCTGACGTTGCGCGCGCACGGCATGCCCGCTTCGACGTTACGCCGCCACCTCGCCGTCCTGGTCGACGCTGGGTTGATCATTCGGCGCGATAGTCCAAACGGCAAGCGCTACGCGCGGAAGGGCAGCGCCGGCGAAATCGAGCTTGCCTTCGGCTTCGATCTGTCACCGCTCGTGGTGCGGTCAGAAGAGTTCGAGAACCTGGCGGCCGACATTGAAGCAGAGGCGCGCGCCCTCAAGCTCGTACGTGAACGCATTACGCTGTGCCGGCGCGATATCGCCAAGATGATTGCAACCGGCATCGAGGAAGCCGTCCCGACGCGCAGGAGAGGGCAGGGGCCTGCCGACTGGCAGGAAGTCCACGCCGCCTTCAGGGCGATGCTAGGCCAGATTCCGAGGACCGCCACGCGGGAGCAGCTCGAGCCGATCGCTGACGAACTGTCGCAACTGGCCGACGATGTGCTTAATCTTCTTGAAGCCCACATTAAATCTACGAATCCGAGCGCCAATGAGTCCCAGTCTGAGCGCCACATACAGAATTCAAATCCAGATGCCCCTATTGATCTTGAACCTGGCCTAGCAAAAGGCCGGGCCGCGAGGGCTGAGCCAAAACCTCAACCGCCGGGGGTCGCGGAGAGTTCGTATCCGTTGGGAATGGTGCTGAATGCATGCCCCGACATCGTCGATTATGCGAAGGGCGGAATTTCGAACTGGCGCGATTTCCTCGCCACCGCGGCCGTTGTGCGATCGATGCTGGGGGTCAGTCCGAGCGCCTGGGAGGAGGCGCAAACCGTCTTGGGCGAAACGCAAGCGGCGGTCGTCGTCGCGTGCATCCTGCAGCGTGGCACCACCATCAGATCAGCTGGCGGCTACTTGCGCGGGCTGACGCGGAAAGCGGAGGTCGGGGAGTTTTCCCTTGGGCCGATCCTGATGTCGCAGATCAATTCCCGGCTCCACGAAAAGCGACGAGCTTGAGCGATGGGAAGATCGGGGCTGGGTCGGATTCCGGCTTGAGCGGGCCTAGTGATCTCGTTCGGCGCGCGCAGACGATGTTGCCGATCGTGCACGAGCCGGTGAAAGCGATGATCACGGCGTCTTCCTCGGTTCGAGCTGTCACCCCCGGTTGCATGGCTGGATACCTATGGTCGTCGACGGCACGTCAACCGATGGAGAAAAATTGCCTTGGCGGATTATCCGGGCAGCGGGGTTCCGACTGGGGTTCCTTGCGCTCGTGCGCTCGGCGCCAAAATTCTTTGCGTTCGGCCGGGGTGCCGCGGGTGCTTGCCGTTTGCCCGTGTCTCTCGGGTTAGTTTCTGTGTCGTCGTTCCAGTCCGTTACGGATGTCGCAATGTTGTGCAGCTCCAGAATATGTTGGTTTAAACCAACACGGCAGGGGCGGCGCGGCGGCGTTCGGTTGTCCTCCGACAACGCCAACGTTGCCTGCTCAACCTTTGCGAACCGGTTTCGGCTCGGCGCCCTTTTTTCTCGGCCGACCTGACTCTTCTGGCAGGGGATTTCGTGCCGGTTTTTCAAGATTATCCGGGAGGCGCTGGTCCGTAGCGGGTGTTGGTTCAAACCAACATCGGGGATGAACAGGCCGGTTTCGTCAAGATCGTGCCAGCAGGCGAAGCACGGTTGGTGGGAGAAAATCGATGAAATCGGCGCAGATAGTTTCATCAAGGTTCACCCGATGAACACGATCGTCATCAACAATCAAAAGGGCGGCGTCGGCAAGACGACCCTCGCTGTTCATCTGGCGTGGTTCATGGCGGAAGCTGGCCGCCGAGTTCTGATGATCGATGTTGATGCGCAGGGCAACGCGACCGACACGCTCAAGCAGCATACAGGGTCGACCTCAGCGGCCGATCTCTTCAAGCCGGCGACCCGGTTTGTCGCTAACGAAAACAACGGTATCACGCTGGCGCCGGCGGACAGCTCCTTGACGGATATCGATCGTGGCAATGCTGCTGCCGTCATGACCTTGCAGCAGAATCTCGCTGATGCCTCCGAACGGTTCGATATCTGCGTCATCGACACCCCGCCATCACTTGGCCTTCGCAGCGTCGCTTGCTTGGTCGCCGCCTCGCATGTGCTGGCGCCGATCTACCTGGAAGATTATTCCGTAAAAGGTGTCAAAGGCCTGATGCAGACCGTGATCGGTGTTCAAAGACGGTACGGTCGCCAGGATACGAGATTCCTCGGCCTGCTGCCGTCGAACTTCAATACCAAGTCGCCTCGTCAACGAACGCACTTAGAGCAGCTGTTGCGCGAAGCGGGCAAGTACGTGTTCCCAGGCCAGATTGTTGCACGAGACGGCTATGCCGAAGCCGTTGCGGAACGGGTGCCGGTGTGGAGCTTGAAGCGTCGTTCGGCGCAAGAGGCGGGTCGGGAAATCCGCGCGGTTCTCGCCAAGATCGCAGAACGGCTCGATCAGGAGACGACCAGTGACGCTTGATCTCAGCTTTAAGGAGCTCGTCGACGCCGCTGCAAACCCTAACGCAGCAACGGGGCGGCCGCTCCTGGTCGCGATCGACTGCATTGACGAAGACCCCGATCAACCACGCCGCAACTTCAGCGAACTGGAACTGGAGGAGCTTTCACAATCGGTCGGCGAACATGGAGTGCTGCAACCCGTCATGCTTCGCCGTTCCCATGAGGATGGACGCTACGTCATCGTCATGGGTGCGCGCCGGTACCGCGCTGCGCAGCGCGCGGGGCTGCGCGAAATGCCCGCATTCGTTCAAGACGTCGGTTTGCCGGGCCGATACGCTCAGATGATCGAGAATATCCAGCGCGATGATTTGCGCGCGCCTGAGATCGCGATGTTCATCGCAGACCGGTTGGACGCCGGCGATACCCAAGCGGATATCGCGCGCAAGCTCGGCAAGCCAAGAGACTGGGTGTCGCGCTACGCGTCGGTTCAAAGCATGCCGGAATTTCTCCGGGCGAGACTTGAGGGCAGTTCGATCCGTGCTCTTTATGAACTCTACCAGGCCTGGCGCACGCATCCGGACGAGATCGAACGGCAATGTGCGACGCAGGACAGCTTCACCGATGCGCAGGCTCGGCAACTGGCCCGGGACGTGCGCGCCGAGGCCGGCCGCGCCAATGCCCAGGATGAATTGCCTGCTGGACCACCCCGATCCGAAAGATCCGATCTCCTGCCGGAAGCAGTGCTTCCGCGCGCCGCTGCAAAAGGCCGAGAAGCAGCAACCGAGGATCAACCGCCAAAAACTCGCGTCGTTTCACAATTGAGGTCGGCAGCATCGCTGGCAATCAGGGTTCGGTATCAGAATCGGGCCGGACAGCTTGTTGTCGATCGACTCGCGACGCAGGGCTCCCGTCATGCTGTGGTGTTGGTCGATGGTGCTGATCAGGCAGAAGAAGTTCCAGCTTCGGCGCTCACGATCGAGGAGATCCTGTCGAGATGAACCGATTCGACATCTTCCTAGCCGCGGACACAGACCATCGGCGTGTGCCGACGGAGCGACTTTCCCATCCGAAGGATGGCGCGTTAGCGCGGCAGCCGGAGGCCGAACGCGCTCCCCATAGCGCTGTAGTGAGGCCGCAGGCTGCTGGAAAGGCGCGGTCCACATCGCCGATGTTAGTTAGCGTGTTCGTTTCCCTTGCTGCCGACGGATACGTGTTCGCGATGGCTACCTGGTCAAAGGGGGACCGCGGGCAGAATTTGGCAGAGAGGGCAGGGCCCGTCGAGCGCTTCGGCGTGACGAGCCCTGAATACAAAGAGTATTGGTTTGAACCAACACCGAGGGGTACGTTTTTTTGCTTTCTAGTGCAGGATAGGCTTCGCGCCAGCGATGTATTACATCGCGATTGGGATTGGAGTGGATGGCTCTGATCTCGCTTCGCGTCCCCGACGAAGTCGCGGCGGATTTCTCGGCTCTTGCGGCTACCCAGGGCGGCAAGTCGGCGCTGTTGCGACGTCTGATCGGGGACGCGCTGAACGCGACGTCGGCGCGCGTGCCGTCATTGGCGGTCGGTCGGCCGGAAAAGGTGACTGTGCGATTTCGCGAGAGCGAGATGCGGCAGCTCGCCGAGATCGCTCATCAGCGTGGCATGACCCGAACCGGCTGGATCGTCGCGCTGGTGCGCTCACGATTGGGATCCCCCGTTCAGCATTCTCGGGAAGAACACGCCGCACTTCGCGCCATCGTCCGCGAGCTCAATCGGATCGGTGGCAACATCAACCAGATCGCGCGGGCGGCAAACACCAGCGTGCTGCAGGGCAGGGCGGTTGAGCCGGATCTATCCGCAATCGGCGAAGCCAGAACCGTCATCGAGTCGGCGCTCGCGCAGTTGCGCGGTGCACTTGATGGCAATGCGGATTATTGGGATGCACGGCGATGACTAGGCGTCGCTCGCCGCAGCAAGCCGATCTGGTCGCCGAGCTGCCGGCGATCTCGTATGTCTGGGAAACGCCCAATCGGCGCCCAAAGCGGGCGGAATGGGACACTCCTGATCCGATCGTTCCCCAGCGTCTTACGCCGGCGATGCGTGCAAGGCTCGAACGCATCGTGAGTCGAGTGCCGGAGGTGATGGTCAAGATCACCGGCCGGACCAAGGGCGTAGCGCATCTCAAGTCCCACCTCGCCTACATTACCCGGAACGGTGAACTCGAAGCCGAAACGGAGCAGGGCGCGGCGATGACGGGTCGGTCCGGATTGAAAGACCTGCAGCAACGATGGGAGGATGATGCTGATCTCGACGACAAGCGTCGCCGCGATGGATCGCTGTCGATCAACATCATCCTGTCGATGCCGGCGGGAACCAATGCCGTCGCGGTCAAGGATGCGGCGCGGGCGTTTGCCATTGAGACTTTCGGCCACAATCACGACTACGTCTTCGTCCAGCACCTCGACGACAAGCATCCCCACGTCCATCTGACCGTTCGCTCTCTGGGCCATGACGGCCGGCGTCTCAACCCACGTAAGGCAGATCTCCAGGCCTGGCGCGAACGGTTTGCCGGAGAGCTCCGGCTTCGCGGGATCGCGGCGGAGGCAACACCGCGGCGAACTCGGGGACGCATTCGAAAGGCCGATCGCGGGGCGGCGTTGGCCTTGCGCAAGCGAAAGATCACGCCCGAGGTCGATCGGCTGGCGCGGGAGGATGTTCTCCGGGAGGTGAGGAGCGGCAAGACCGCCGAACGTCCTTGGGAGGACCGAATCAGATCACGCCAGGACGCGATCCGGCAGCAATATCTCGATTACGCGGCCGAGCTGCTGGGCACGGGAACAGCACGCGATCGCGCGCTCGCATTGCAGATCCGTCAATTCGTCGAAGATATGCCGGCGATCGAGACCCGTCGGCATGTGTTGAAGAAGGAGCTTTCGGAGCTTGCCAATTCCCGGCGCGGCGGTGCGGAGCAGGGCGTCGATGCCCACCGGCGCGGTGAAACGCGAGGCGATGAGCGGACCAGATAGCCAACCAAGCCCATGGCCGCGTTTAACCTCAAGTGAAGGCTGTTGAACACCAACTGTCCGTCCACCCGTACCTTCACTTCGCGCCCCCGTTTCTCGAATTCCCAAACGGCGCCATAGGTACAGTTAGACCCAGACGCTGACTGACTAATAACGAAAGTGGTTGCGAGGAGGTGCAACCACCGGGACCGACATTCGCTGATGGTGGCCATTTGATCGGTTCACGCCTAGGTCTTAATATCCCACTTCCGACATCGTCTGGGCGCCGCAGCAAATAACTCCCATCGCCCGGGAAGATGTTGAGTATTCTCACGGCGCAATCTGTGTGTGTGTGTGTGTTCGGTTTATAAACTATATAACTAGGATTATAGTTGTAATGCGTTCGAGCTTGAGCTATATATGGAAGCATGAATCGCAAGCTCGCTGCGCGCTGCCTGGCCGAATTGGGCAATTTGACCCGCCTGGACATTTATCGGCTCCTGGTTCGGGCCGGACCGCCCGGACTCAACATCAGCGATATCCAAACCCGTCTCGACGTACCGGCCTCCACGCTCGCGTTTCATCTGCGAGGGCTAGTTGGCGCAGGCCTCGTCGCGCAGGAAAAGATCGGGCGCACCGTGATCTGTCGGGCTCAATACGAACGTATGGACGCGATCATGGAGTTCTTGCGCGAGCATTGTTGCGAGGGGTTTGAGAGTAACTTGCCGGCGGCGGCGACGCGCCGGGCGAGTTGATCACTTGTTGGCGGTGGGCCCTCGGTCTTCGGCTATCCACTATGGCTGGATCATTCTTGGCGCGGGTACCTTCGGCTCGTTCATGACCCTGCCAGGCCAGACGGCGGGGGTCTCGGTATTCTTCGATCCGATCACGGCCGATCTTGGCATCTCGCGCACTTCGGCCTCGATCGCTTATGCAGTCGGAACGCTTGCGGGGATTCTGCCGGCGCCTGTGATCGGCCGCTGGATCGACCGGCGTGGGCCGCGCCTGACAGCCACCATCATCGCCGGCGGCTTCGCCTCCGCCTGCGCCCTCATGGCGACGGTTCAATCCGCGATAATGTTACTTGTCGGCTTCGCGCTGTTGCGTGGCGCTGCGATCGGGGGACTTAGCCTGGTCAGTCAGCAGGTCGTCAATCTGTGGTTTGTGCGACGGCGCGGAATTGCAGCCGCGGCGGCCAGTCTAGGACTCGCTGCCGGGGCCATGATCTTCCCCAAGCTGATTGATGGTCTCATCTTGCTCTACGGCTGGCGAGGCGCCTATCTTGCCCTTGCCGCACTTGTCGCACTCACCATTCTGCCGGTTGCTGCCGCGCTGTTTCGCGATCGCCCTGAAAAATTTGGCCTCACCACCGACGCTGGGCTGCCATTGGCCGCAGAAGAACCACGGGAGGAGCCTTCGTTTACGCGCGAGCAAGCGCTCCGCACCCGCGTGTTCTGGCTGCTGTGCGCGGCTGGCTTTCTGACCAATGCCATTGGCACCGCGCTCTTGCTCAACCACTTTTCAATCATGCAGACGGCCGGGATCTCACACAGCGACGCACTGCTACTGCTGTCGCTTCTCGCCAGCGTTCAGGCTGTTGCCACGCTTGGCACCGGATTTCTGGTGGATCGCTATGAACCTCGGCATCTGGTTCCGCTTGCAATGCTGATGCTCGCGCTGGCGTCAGCTCTTCCGGCTTTTGGCAGCGGAGTCGCCATCAGCGCGTTGTACGCGCTGAGCCTGGGCGGGGCGTACGGCTCGCAGCAAGCCATCAGCGCCGCAGGCTACGCACAGTATTTCGGCCGCGACCATCTTGGCGCGATCAGGGGAACGTCGTTCGTCTTCGGCATTGCCGGGGCGGCATTTGGGCCGCTGCCTTTCGCGGCAAGCGTCGATTGGACGGGAAGCTATGCAGTCGTCCTGATCGGTTGCTGTGGGCTTTGCCTTGCGTGCGGCGCCGCGGCTTTTCCCATCAAGCGACCGTACCTGTCGGCGAAGCCGACCAATTGCAAGAGCGAGCGAACGCCATGACAGGCGGTGAAACGACCATCGTGGCGGGCATCGAAATTCCTTCGACCAACCCCGTCTTTCTGGCGGTGGTCGGTGTGCATATTCCCCTCGGGCTTGCATGTGTTGCGATCGGCGCAATCGCGATGTTGAGTCAGAAGCAGCGGGGGCGTCATTCGAAGTTCGGGACGATCTATTTCTGGTGTCTGCTGGCGCTCTTCGCCTCTGCGACGTTCCTCTCGCTTATGCGCTGGGACGAAAACTATCACTTGTTTATTCTCGGAGCGATGTCGTTCGCTTGCGCCTGGATCGGGCGCGCAGCGCTCCGGCGTCGCTGGTGGTACTGGGCCAGGCTCCATATCGCGGGGATGGGCCTGTCGTATACCCTGATGCTAGTTGCTTTTTACGTCGACAATGGAAAGCAGCTGCCGCTTTGGAAGGACCTGCCTCATTTCATGTACTGGCTGATACCTATAGCCGTCGGGGTACCGCTCATCGTTCGCGCGCTTCTGTGGCCGCCATTGGCGCATTGGCGCGCGCACCGGATTTCCGCCTGATGCGGTAGGATGCGACGGCGCAGAACGCTGGTCGAGGAGGGAACAGGTC
>JBOHIT010000389.1:0-4623 GCA_050726155.1 Bradyrhizobium sp. | reverse complement strand
TCGGATGTGACATAGCCCTGCATCGCGCTCTGCTTGTTCACGATGAAGGGCTGCGAGTTGAAGGTGTAGGGTTTGACCCTGCTCTCGCTGAAACCATATTCGGACTTCAGCCACTGGAAGTAGCTCGCGACGCCCTCTTTCGACACCAGCAAGGTCAGCGGCTTGAGGTCTTCCAGCTTGCTGATCTTGACCTCCGGGTGGGTCAGGAAGACCTGCGGATCCTTCTGGAACACCGCGGCGACCGTCACCAGCGGCACCTTGTTGGTCACCGCATCGAAGGATTGCAGCGTGTTCGCGCTCATGAAGAAATCGAGCTTGCCCGCGATCAGCAGCATGCGGTTGTTGCTGTTGGGCCCGCCCGGCACGATGGTGACGTCGAGGCCGTATTTCTTGTAGGTGCCGTCGGCGACCGCCTGGAAGAAGCCGCCATGCTCGGCTTCGGCGACCCAATTGGTTCCAAACGAGACCTTATCGAGGGTCTGCCCGCGCGCGGGCGCCAGCACGGCCACCAGGGCCAGCAGGGCTGCGGTTAACGTTCGCGGCAAAAAGGCCGGGTTCATCGTTGGACTCCGTCGATCGTTCTGGCCCATGATAGGATTGTATGGACGTGGAACACGTCCCCCAGGGCGTGGATCACGCCCGGGATGGCTAACAAACTACCCTGCAAATCCTTGCAAAGAAACGCTTCGCTCGATGATCTCGCCCGTTCCGCCCCGCAACTGGACCGACATCCACTGGCCCGAGATCGCCGGCGCCGGCCCTGACCGCTGGATCGCGGTGCTGCCGCTGGCGGCGACCGAACAGCACGGCCCGCATTTGCCTCTCGGCACCGACGTCATGATCGGCGAGGCCTATCTGGCACGGGTGCATGAACTGCTGCCCGCGACCGTCCCAGCCACATTCCTGCCGCTGCAGCCGGTCGGGATCTCCACCGAACATGTCGATTATCCCGGCACGCTGACGCTGCCCACCGACGTCGCGCTGAAGAGCTGGATGGCGCTCGGCGAAAGCGTCGCGCGCGCCGGCGTCAAAAAGCTGGTCATGGTCACGAGCCACGGCGGCAACAGCGCGGCGATGACGCTGGTCGCGCAGGATTTGCGCGCGCAGCACGGGCTTCTCGTCGTCACCACCAGTTGGTCGCGATTCGGCGTACCGGACGGGTTGTTCGCGGCGGAGGAATTGCGCCACGGCATCCATGGCGGCGCGGTCGAAACCTCGATCATGCTGGCGCGCTATCCGCAGACCGTGCGCACGGAAGCGATCGTTGATTTTCATCCCAACAGCATCGCGATGGAAAAAGATCATCGCTGGCTCTCCGCGCACCGGCCGGCGCCATTCGCGTGGCAGGCGCAGGATCTGCACGGCAGTGGCGCCGTCGGCGATGCCACCAAGGCCTCCGCCGAGAAGGGCGAAGCGCTCCTCGATCACGGCGCCCGCGCGTTCTGCGAACTACTTGCCGAGGTCGATAACTTCGACGTGAAGAGGCTGGCGGCGGGGCCGGATTACATCCTTTAACTAGCTGTATTGGCTTCCAAATAATTTCAAATCCGGATTCTCCAAACGCGGTTCGAACCGGAATCGAAGAGCCTCCGTCCAACTGGCATGCGGACCACAATGGCCGCTTACAAACTGGATGGAGTTTCTCATGTCGATCAAGACCAAGATTGCCGCTGTCGCCCTCGCAGCCCTTGCCGTTACCGGCACGGTCGCGTCCACCACCCAAGCCGAAGCCAAGGGTCTCGGCTGGAAAATTGGAGCCGGTCTCGTCGGCGCCGCGATTGTCGGCTCTGCGATCGCCGCCAGCAACGACGGTTACTACTACGATGGCTATCGCCGCTGCGGCACCGTTGCCCAGTTCGACGCGTACGGCAACTACATCGGCCGCGTGCGTACCTGCAATTACTGAGATCGCAATTACCGAGATCGACCTGAGTTTGAGTTCTGATTGAGAGGCATTTTCCTCCGACAACCCGACGACTGAAAACGCTTCTCTCGTGGATCCTGCGTCCGGCATGGGCGCCTCATCCACCCCGTGCCGCACCCGACCCGCCCGGTTGTCCCCCCGGGCGGGTCAACTTTTTTGGGCCCAACACAAAATCTCGAAAACAACCCCATGCAAAGATAGGACGGGTTCGGGCTCGCAGCGCTCTGGCACCCCGCCCCCTTCACCCATGCCGAGCCGTTGCAAAACTGTCACCCGAGAATGCCATCCAGTATCGACACTCCCTCTCCTTCTTGCTATTGCGAATTACTTGCAATAAGGGTTGGGAATGTTTGGTGCGTTTTCCTGGTCTGGCTCTGTGGGCGGAATCGGGAAAAACCGACCGGGGCGGCGGGGTTGATGACTTTATTTCTTGGGTGGCGGCAGGGGATCGAATCTGCAGGGATGCTGCGAGACCGCAGAACATGTCGCGCTGGAACCGTCCGTCCCATGAGCTGCTACCGCCGAACCCTGCAACATGTTTTGGCCGGCGTTGCGGTCGGTGCGATCGCGCTCGGCAGTCCCGCTGGTGCGGCCGATCTGCCGGTCAAGGCGCCTGCGCTCAAAACCATTTATAGCTGGACCGGCTTCTATCTCGGCGGCCATACCGGTTACGGCAGCGGCAGCTTTGGGCCAGGCACCAACCCTGAGCCTTTGCAGGGCGTGTACTTGCCCCACAGCATCACGGGACAGATCGGCGGCTACCAGGCCGGCTACGTCAGACAACTGGCGAACAAATTCGTGCTCGGTGTCGAGGCCGACATATCGTTCGGCAGTCCGGTCGACGTTCCGCGGCTCGCGCCGGCTCCGTTCAATACCACCGTCGATTACATCGCGACCGCGCGCGGCCGGGTCGGCTACGCGATGGGAATTTGGATGCCCTACGTCACCGGCGGCATCGCGTGGGGAACTAACCACGTTGCCCTCAACGACCTCGGCGTCATCGTACCGCCGAAGCGGTACCTGACGCATGCCGGCTGGACCGCGGGCCTCGGCATCGAGGTCGCCGTCGGCGGCAACTGGACCGCCAAGGCGGAATACAACTACATCGATCTGGAGCGGCGAACCTACGACCTGACCGACGTCGGACTGCCGCGCGTCAATGTCGATCCCAACATTCATTTGTTCAAGGTCGGACTGAACTACCGGCTGTGGGAGACGCCGCCCTGGGCGGGCCCGACGCCGGTCGATGGACGGACCCCGCTTGCCGAGCCCGCGAACTGGAACGTGCATGCGCAGACCACGGTGATCGCGCAAGGCTATCCCCGCATGCGCTCGCCCTATGAGGGCACCAACAGTCTGCCGGGCGGCGGCCAGGGCCGCGACACCTGGACCGCCGACGTATTTCTCGGCTGGCGGCTGTGGCAAGGCGGCGAGTTCTATTTCAACCCGGAGCTGGCACAAGGCTTTGGTTTGAACAGCACGCTCGGACTTGCCGGCTTCTCCAACGGCGAGGCCCAGAAGGGCGGCGCACCGTTTCCGAGATATCGTCCGCAGCGTTACGTATTCCGGCAGACTTTCGGGCTCGGCGGCGAGCGGGAAGATGTCGCCGATGGTCCGATGCAACTCGCGGGAAAGCGCGACATCGATCGCGTCACGGTCACGGTCGGCCGGTTCGCGGTCGGCGATTATTTCGACGGCAATTCCTACGCCAAGGATCCCCGCGTCGATTTCATGAACTGGGCGATGTGGTCGTCCGCGGCTTACGACTTCCCTGCCGACCTTCCCGGCTTCACCCGTGGCGCTGTGGTCGAACTGAACCGTAAGGACTGGGCGCTGCGCGGCGGCCTGTTCCAGGTACCCAACGCGCCCAACAGCGACGTCCTCGTGTTCAAGTCCGGCGGTGCCGTGCTCGAGTTCGAAGAGCGTCACACGGTCTTCGACCAGCCCGGCAAGCTCAGGCTTGGCATCTTCGGCAACCGCGGCAACACCGGCAATTACCGAAACGCGCTGGGAATGGCCGCCGCGGATCCAACGCTCGATATCAACGATGTCATCGTCGGCATCCGGCGTGAAAATACCAAGTACGGATTCTACATCAACGCCGAACAGCAGATCATCAGGGACGTCGGGGTATTCGCGCGCGCAAGCTGGAATGACGGCCGCAACGAAATCCTGTCGTTCACCGATGTCGATCGCAGCGTTTCCGTAGGCTTGTCGGTCAAGGGCAGCTATTGGGGCCGTCCAAGCGACACGTTCGGCATCGGCGGCGCCGTCAATGGACTTTCATCAGGGCATCGCGACTTCCTGGCGGCAGGCGGCCTTGGCCTCTTGATAGGCGACGGCCGGCTCAACTACCGCAACGAAAGTATCTTCGAGACCTATTACGCATTCGCGATCGACAAGAACTTCACCTTGACCGCCGACTATCAGCTGATCGCAAACCCCGCCTATAACCGCGACCGGGGGCCGGTATCGATTTTCTCAGGGCGTTTGCACGCTGAGTTCTAGGAGCGGGACAAGATTGGGTTGAATTGGTCTGGCAGCGAACTCAGTGCACCTCTCCCGCTTGCGAGCGTCGAGACGAGCGAAGCTCGCTCTTAGGTCGGCGCGAAGCGGCGGGTTGAGGCTCTCTCCACTCGAATAGTGTGACTCGCGGAGGCACCCCCACCCCAGCCCTCCCCCGCAAGCGGGAGAGGGAG
>JBOHIT010000388.1:0-8382 GCA_050726155.1 Bradyrhizobium sp. | reverse complement strand
AACCGAGATCGCCAAGGCCTGGATCGCGCAGGCCGAAGCGGGCGAAGAGGGGGCGGCCGATCAGGCGCGCGCGGCGTTGGCGCGCCTGGAGCGGCATTACCTCAGCCACCCCGTCGCGGGCGGCTGGTATGACCAGTTCGATCGCAACGGGACCTCGCTGGTCGCCACGATCCCTGCCTCTTCGTTCTATCATGTTTTCTGCATGGTCGCGGAAGCGGAGCAGGTGCTGGGCTGAGTGCCGCATGCCGGTCACAGCCAGCGCTTCCGGCGCTTGAAGCTCTTCAGGTTCTTGAAGCTCTTGCGCTGGTCGCCGGCGCCGCCGAGGTAAAACTCCTTCACGTCTTCATTGTCGCGCAATTCGTCGGCTGAGCCGTCGAGCACCACCTTGCCCTGTTCCATGATGTAGCCGTGGCTTGCGACCGAGAGCGCGGCGCGCGCGTTCTGTTCCACCAGCAGGATGGTGACGCCGAGATCGCGGTTGATCTCCTTGATGATGGCGAACACTTCCTTGACCAGCAGCGGGGACAACCCCATCGACGGTTCGTCCATCAGGATCATCTTGGGGCGCGCCATCAGCGCGCGGCCGATCGCCAGCATCTGCTGTTCGCCGCCGGAGAGGTAGCCCGCGAGCCCGGTGCGTTCCTTGAGGCGCGGGAAATATCGAAAGACCATGTCGATGTCGGCGCCGACCTCGTTGTCGCTGCGGGTAAACGCGCCGAGCTTGAGGTTTTCCACCGACGTCATGTCGGAGATGATGCGGCGGCCTTCCATCACCTGAAAGATGCCGCGGCGGACGATCTTGTCGGGATCGATGCCGTTGATGCGTTCGCCGTCGAACACGATTTCGCCGCGGGTGACTTCGCCGTCCTCGGTCTTGAGCAGCCCGGAGATCGCCTTCAGTGTCGTCGACTTGCCGGCGCCATTGGCGCCGAGCAGCGCCACGATGGCGCCCTTCGGTACCTCGAGGCTCAAGCCGCGCAGCACCAGGATGACGTTGTCGTAGACGACCTCGATGTTGCGAACATCGAGCAGTGGCGCGATGGTTTTCGCCACTTCCGGTGTGCGATCAATTTGGGTTGCGTCTGTCATGCCGTGATCCCAGCGTCTTTGATAGATCGGCCGTTTCGTACCACCCGCCGCTGTCATCACCCGCGCAGGCGGGTGATCCAGTATTCCAGAGACGCCAGCGATCTACCGAGGCGCCGGGGCGTACTGGGTCCCGCTTTCGCGGGGATGACAGCTGTGGGTATTTGGACAGCCCGGATTACCACCCCAGCCATTCGGCCTTGCGCGGCAGATCGATCACCTTGACCTTGTCGAGCTTGATCGCGCCGTTCTTGACGAGATCGTTCAGCGGCGCGTCGGTCGCACCCGTGACCTTCATGCGATAAAGATCGACCTTGAGCGTGCCGCGGTGATCCTTGTCGGTCCAGGTCGACGGGTTGCAGACGCCGTCCATGCCCGCCGGCACCCAGTTGGCCTTCTGATAGAAGCCCTTCTTGACGTTCTCGCCGGTGGCACCGCCGTTCTTGGCGGCCCATTCGACAGCTTCCTTCATGTAGAGCGCGGTGCAGACGCCGGCGATGTAGTGAACCGGACGGTAAGCCGTGCCGGCCGCATCCGACATCTTGGAGATATCCGTCACGGTCTTCATGCCGGGGGCGCTGCCACCCCAGGCCACGGCCGTGCGCAGCGGAAACACCACGCCATCGGCGGCAGCACCAGCGGCCTTGGCGGCGTTCTCGTCCATGCCCCAGACGTTGCCGAGGAACTGGACGTCGACGCCCGCGGCCTTGCAGGCGTTCAGAACCGAGATGTTGGAGCCCGCGGTGTTGCCGAGATAGGCATAGTTAGCGCCGGAGCTCTTCAGGGTCAGGCACTGCGCGCTATAGTCGCCGGGGGTCAACGCGAACACGATCGGCGGCAGCAGTTCGAAACCGAGTTCGGCCGCGATAGCTTCGCCCGCCGCCTTCGGGGCGTTCGGATACGGGTGGTTCGCGCCCATATGGACGAATTTCGGCTTGCCGGGCTTGCCCTTGGCTTTCCAGTCGTCGGCGGCCCAGGTCAGCATGCCGCGAACGGCGTCTGAATAGCTCGGTCCGTAGAAGAAATTGTACGGCGCGGCTTTGGCCTTGCCGCCGGCACCGGTCGGGTCCGAAAGGGCCGCGGCGTAGGACGCAGAGATGTCGGGGATCTTGTCCTCCGCGAGGAAGCCGGTCAGGGCCTCGGTGTCGGCGGTGCCCCATCCGAGAATGGCGGCAACCTTGTCGGCGCCCGACCATTTCTTGTACTGGGCGATCGCGCGCGGCACCTGGTAGCCGTAGTCGACGGTGTCGACCTTGACCTGGGTGCCGTTGATGCCGCCGTTCTTGTTGATCCAAGCGTAGGTGTCGGCGACGCCCTGTCCGAACGGTGTTCCGACGTCGGACGTGGCACCCGAATAATCGGCAAGATGACCCAGCGAAATGGGGGCTTGCGCGCTCGCTGAAGTACCGCCGAGCAAAAGTGCAAGCGAAGCGGTGCTCAATAATATCTTCATCGTCATTATATTTCCTCCGGTCTTTTGTTGAGGTCTTTTGTCGTCGGTCCCGTTCCTACCTCAATGCGAGAACGGGTAGAGTTTCCAGTAAGCCTTGACGCGCCGCCAGCGGTGCGCGAGCCCGTCCGGTTCGAACACCAGAAAGACGATGATGATGATCCCGATGGCCATCTCGCGCAGGAAGGCGATGTTGTTCTTCAATCCGAGGAAATGGTCGATCGGACTGTCGCGCAGCGCGACGCTGAGCCATTCCATCGATTCCGGCAGCAGCACCATGAAGGCCGTGCCCATCAGCGTGCCCGACACCGAGCCGATGCCGCCGATGATGATCATCGCCAGGAAGATGATCGAACGGTCGATGCCAAAGCCTTCGTTGGAGACGACCTGGTTGTAGTGCGCGTAGAGCGCGCCACCGACGCCGGCAAAAAACGCCGCGAGACCGAACGACAGCGTGCGGTATTTGGTGAGGTTGATGCCCATGATCTCGGCGGAAAGATAATGATCGCGCACCGCGACCAGCGCACGGCCGTCGCGCGAGCGGATCAAATTGGTCACCAGCAGGTAACAGACGATCACATAGGCCAGCACGACGTAGAAATATTTCTTATCGCCGCGCAGCGAATAACCGAAGATCGAGAACGGCTCGGCGCTCGCCGGCACGCTGCCGCCGGTGAACCATTCGGCGCGCGCGAAAAAATCCAGCAGGATGTATTGCGCAGCCAGTGTCGCGATTGCGAGATAGAGCCCCTTCAGGCGCGCCGCAGGCAAGCCGAAGATCAGGCCGACGCCAGCCGTGACGACGCCCGCAAGCGGAATGCAGAAGAATACGGGAATGCCGAACCGGTTCGAAAGATAGGCGGAAGTGAAAGCGCCGAAGCCGAAGAAGGCGGCGTGGCCGATCGAAATCTGGCCGGTGAAGCCGACCACGATGTTGAGGCCCAGCGCCGCGATGCCGAAGATGCCGATCTGGATCAGCAGGCTCAGGGAATATTCATTGAGAACGTGCGGCGCGAAACAGATCAGCACGATGCCGGCGATCATTGCATTGCGGCTGGTCCGGGTCGGAAACACCGTGGTATCCGCCGCATAAGTGGTGCGGAAGTCGCCGGCGGGGATGAGAGTCTGGGTTGCCATGATGGATTACACCCGCTCGATATCTTTGGTGCCGAACAGGCCGTAGGGCTTGATCATCAGGATGATGATCAGCGCGTAGAACGGCGCGATTTCGTAGAGATTGCCCCAGTGCAAATATTCGCTGTCGAGGAAGTGCGCGAAGTTTTCCAGCAGGCCGATGATGATGCCACCGAGTACCGCGCCGCCGACACTGTCGAGGCCGCCGAGGATTGCCGCCGGAAATACCTTGACGCCGTAAGCGGAAAGTCCCGCCGACACACCGTTGACGACCGCCACCACGACGCCGGCGACCGCTGAGACCGTTGCCGAGATCGCCCAGGCCATCGCGAACACGCTCTTCACCGAGATGCCCAGCGATTGCGCCACCTGCTGGTTGAATGCGGTGGCGCGCATCGCAAGGCCGTATTTGGACATGCGGAAGAACCACGCCATGCCGACCATCATCGCGATCGAGACCGCAAGGCTCATCAGATAGACGGTCTGCACCTGCAGTCCGAGGATATTGACGTTCTGGGTGGTGAAGACGCGCGGAAACGGCTGCAGATTGACGCCGAACATCCATTTCATCAGGGCGGAGAACACGGTGGACAGTGCAATCGTCACCATGATCACCGAGATGATCGGCTCGCCCACCATCGGGCGCAGGATCACCACCTGGATGGCGATGCCGAACAGGAACATGAACACCAGCGTGATCGGCATGCCCAGATAAAACGGTACCTGGTATTTCGTCAGCAGCCACCAGCACACCCAGGCGCCGATCAGCAGTAATTCGCCTTGCGCGAAATTCACCACCTGAGTGGCCTTGTAGATCAGCACGAACGACATCGCGACCACGCCGTAGAGCGTGCCGACCACGAGGCCGTTGACCAGGAGCTGGATCAGTAGCTGGGTGTTCATTCCGCGGCCTCCGCGAGCGGCGCGGTGTTGCCGAGATCGACCACCCGCAGCGTAGTGCGGATGCGCTGGGTGGTGCCGTCCTGGAAGCGGATCACGGTGTCGACGGGAATGTCGCGCTTGCCGCCGTAGATCGCGTCGATGATCTCGGCGTATTTCTCGTTGATGACGCTGCGGCGAACCTTTCGCGTGCGGGTGAGTTCACCGTCGTCGGCATCGAGTTCCTTGTAGAGCAGCAGGAAGCGCGAGATGCGCTGCGCCGGCGGCAGCGAGGCGTTGACGGTCTCGACCTCCTTGCGCACCAGGTCATACACCTCGGGACGCGAGGCGTGGTCGGTATAGGTCGTGAACGAGATGCGGTTCTTTTCCGCCCATTTCGAAATGATCGAGTAGCGGATGCAGATCATCGCCGCCAGCGCGTCGCGGCCGGCGCCGAGCACCACCGTCTCGGCAATGTAGGGCGAGAACTTCAGCTTGTTCTCGAGATATTGCGGCGAGAAGCGTTCGCCGCGCGAGGTCTCGGCGAGATCCTTGATGCGGTCGATCACCACGAGCTGCTTGTTGTCGTTGAAATAGCCGGCGTCGCCGGAATGCATCCAGCCATCCTTCATGTCGGCGGCGGAGGCTTCCGGATTCTTGTAGTAGCCGAGATACATGTTGGGGTGGCGGACCACGATTTCGCCGACGCCGTGAATGTCCGGATTCTGGATTTCGATCTCGATGTCTGATGCCATCGGCACGCCGGTCGTATCCGGATCGACCTTGCCGAACGGATGCAGCGTGTAGGCGCCGAGCAATTCGGTCTGGCCGTACAGCGTGCGCAGCGGCACGCCCATCGCCTGGAAGAACTTGAATGTATCCGGCCCCAGCGCGGCACCACCCGTCGCGGCCGAGCGCAGCCGCGTGAAGCCGAGGCGGTCGCGCAAGGCGCGGAACAGCAACTGGTCGGCGAGCAGCGACTGCTTCCCCTCGGCCAGCGCGGCAAGGCCGGTTTTCATGCCGAGGTCATAAAGCTTCTGCTTGAGCGGCGAGGAATCCATCACGCCGGCGCGGACGTCGGCGGCGATCGATTCCCAAACCCGCGGCGCGAACAGCACGAAGGTCGGCGCGATCTCGCGAAAATCGTGCATCATCGTATCGGGTTCTTCGACGAAGTTGACCTTCATCCGGCAAAGCAGCCCTTTGCCGAGTGCATAGACCTGTTCCATGATCCAGGGCAGCGGCAGCACCGAGACATATTCGTCATCCGGTCCCTTCGGGTCGAAGGCGAGATACGTCGCGCAATGCCGCAGCACCCGTCCGGCGGCGAGCATGGCAAGCTTGGGATTGGCCGTGGTGCCCGACGTGGTGCAGAGAATGGCGACATCCTCGCCCTTGGTGGCGTCCACCAGGGCGTCGTAGAGACCAGGCTCGCGCGCTGCGCGGTCGCGCCCCATCGCGACCAATTTGTCGGCGTCCATCAAACGCGGATCGTCGTATTTGCGCATGCCGCGCGGATCGGAATAGACGATGTGCTTGAGATTGGACACGCGCTCGGCCAGCGCCAAGAGCTTGTCGACCTGCTCTTCGTCTTCGGCGAACACCAGCCTGGCTTCGCCGTAGCTCAAGAGGTAAGCGGCTTCCTCGTCCAGTACGTCGCGATAGAGGCCGAGGCTCATACCGCCGATGGCGTGCGTGGCGATCTCGGCCGCCATCCAGTCCGGCCGGTTGTCGCCGATGATGCCGATGACATCGCCGCGGCCGAGCCCGAGTTCGATCATCCCGAGCGCGAAATCATGCACGCGGGTCTGATAGTCGTTCCAGGTGAAGACACGCCACAGGCCATGATCCTTTTCGCGCAGCGCGATCTCGCTGCCGTGCTCCTTCGCGTTGAGGCGCAGCAGCTTCGGATAGGTGTCGGCCTGAGCGGCGCGTCCGGCGTAATCCATCATGCCGCGCACTCCGGGGCCGCGGGTTTGTCGTCGGGATCGACCAGGGTTTCGTCCTCTTCACCGAGATAGGCGCGTTTGACATGGGGATCGGCGAGTACGGCAGCAGGGTCGCCCTCGGCGATCTTGCGGCCGAAATCCAGCACCATGACGCGGTGGGAGATATCCATCACCACGCCCATATCGTGCTCGATCATCATCACGGTCATGCCGAACTCTTCGTTGAGATCGACGATGTAGCGCGCCATGTCCTCCTTTTCCTCGAAGTTCATGCCGGCCATCGGTTCATCGAGCAGGATCAGTTGCGGCTCCAGCGCCATAGCGCGCGCCAGTTCGACGCGCTTGCGCAAGCCGTAGGGCAGGGTGCCCGCGGTCGCCTTGCGCACCGACTGCAGGTCGAGGAAATCGATGATCTCTTCGACCTTGCGGCGGTGCTCGAGTTCCTCGCGCCGGGCGCCGGTCAGCCAGTACAGCGATCCCGTGATGAAATTATTCTTCAGGAGGTGGTGCCGCCCGACCATGATGTTGTCGAGCACGCTCATGTGGTGGAACAGCGCCAGGTTCTGGAAGGTGCGGCCGATGCCGAGCCGGGGCCGCGCGTTGGTGTTGAGCGTGGTGATATCCTTGCCGCGATAGAAGAGCTGGCCTTCGGTCGGCTTGTAGCGCCCCGAAATGCAGTTGACGATCGAGGTCTTGCCGGCGCCGTTCGGGCCGATGATCGAGAACAATTCGCCCTCGTTCACGCCAAATGAGACTTCGGTTAGCGCGCGGACGCCACCAAAGCGCAACGATACCCCGCGCACTTCCAACGTATAAGCCACCCATTCCCTCCAGATACGGCGCTTGGCGCGCTCTTTATCTCCTTGTTGCAATCGCTCTTGCGATCCTACATCGGCGGTTACCGCGAGGCCATCCGACTAATTGCGCCGCGCGCCGTGAGACGCTCGCCGGTCGGCTGGAATAGATGCGCGGTAACGCCGCACCCGCATTCCCGGCTGTTCGCCGACTGACGCGAGGTGGCTC
Source organism: Bradyrhizobium sp. (assembly GCA_050726155.1). Classification (GTDB taxonomy): domain Bacteria; phylum Pseudomonadota; class Alphaproteobacteria; order Rhizobiales; family Xanthobacteraceae; genus Bradyrhizobium. The sequence continues at coordinate 861 of JBOHIT010000388.1, read as the reverse complement.
TCCATAGTGGAAAGCGTTACCTTGAAATGTCTTGTGCCTGACAATTGGTCAGCAAATTTCAATCGTGTACCGGTACGACAGGTTCCTGTCCGAAGGCGGAGACCGGGTGCTCGGGATCATTGTTGCGGCGCAATATGACAAGGGCTGAGGTCGCAGGCGATAAATCGATGAGATCATGATTGCTCCGGATTCCCTGAAACGCATCGCGTCCTGGTCGCGCGAACTGAACGAGCGCGAGATCGAGATCGCGCGCGCGGGCATCGTCGAGAAATCCTATCGCGCCAACGAATTCATCTTCATGCGTGGGGATCCCTTCGAATACTGGACCGGCGTCGTTACGGGCCTCGCGCGCATGGGCATCGTGTCCCGCGGCGGCAAGGCCGCCAGCTTCGCCGGCCTGACCGCAGGCGCCTGGTTCGGTGAGGGCTCCGTGCTCAAGAACGAGCCCCGGCGCTACGACGTGGTCGCCTTGCGCGATACGCGGCTGGCGATGATGAACCGCACCACTTTCGTCTGGCTGTTCGAGAACAGCGTCGGATTCAACCGGTTCCTGGTCCGCCAGCTCAACGAGCGTCTCGGCCAGTTCATCGGGCTGCTCGAATACGGCCGCACGCTGGACGCGACGGCGCGCCTGGCGCGATCGATCGCCTCGTTGTTCAACCCCATCCTCTATCCAGATCTAACGCCGCATCTCGAGATCACGCAGGAGGAAATCGGGGCGCTCTCGGGCATCTCCCGGCAAAATGCCAACCAGTGCCTGAAGCGGCTGGAGAAGGAGGGTCTGCTCCGGCTCGAATACGGCGGCGTGACCATCATCGACCTCGACCGGTTACGCCGCTATGGCGAGTAGCGCCTGAAATC
>JBOHIT010000387.1:0-8946 GCA_050726155.1 Bradyrhizobium sp. | reverse complement strand
GGCGAGCAGCGATGCCGGCACCTCGACGCCAAGCGCCTTTGCGGTATTCAAATTGATCGCCAGCTCGAACTTGGTCGGCCGCTCGACTGGCAGGTCGGCAGGTTTCGCACCCTTGAAAATCTTGTCGATGAAAACGGCGACGCCCCTGTACAGAGGTTGAAAATCAGGGCCGTAACTCAGAAGCAATCCCGCCCCCGCGAATTCTCTCAAACTAGCGATGGAGGGGAGTCGATTCTTGAGGGCCATAACGCCAATCTGCTGGCGATAGTTGAACAGCACGGTATCCGACACAAGGATGAATGCCTGCATCTGCTCTCGCACCATTGTTGCGAACGCTTGTTCAAGTGTATCCAACCCGCGTGCCTCGACCGCGACAAGGTTCAAACCCAGTGGCCGGGTCACGTCCCTCATCGACTCCAGCCGAGCAGGAACAAGCCCGTCCGGATTCCACAGCATGCCCACGCGCGTCAGGTTCGGCAGCGTTTCCTTCAGCAACCCAAGCCGCTTGCCCTGCATCTCGCCCTCGTTGCCGCCATCCAGGCTAAAGCCGGTCACGTTCCCACCCGGTCGCGCCAGACTGGCAACAAATCCGGCACTGACGGGATCGGCACTGCTCGTCATGACGATCGGGATGGACGTAGTCGCCTTCATGGCCGCAACCGTACTTAGGCTGTTCCCGGAAACGATGACATCCACGCCGAGCCGAACCATGTCCGCTGCTAGCGCGGGCAATCGTTGCACCTCGCCGTCGGCAAAGCCGTACTCGATGACGATATTCTGGCCAACCCGATAACCGAGACTTCGCAGGCCCTCGTCGAAAGCTTCAATGAGATAAAGTTGCGTCTGCCGGGACCCTCCCGCGAGATAGCCCACCCGATAGACCCGTCCTGCCGGTTGCTGCGCGCGCGCGGCAAGCGGCAGCGTCGCCGCCGCGCCGCCGAGTAACGTGATGAAGTTGCGGCGCTGCATGTCGGACCCCAGTCCCCGGATCGGTATCTTAGCGGCCCAACCGAGTACTTTGATAGAGGTTGAATGCGACCACAGGCGCATTGCCGTTGGACGCGGCCAAGTCCATCCAACGGGGCAATAGCCGCCGACATTAGCAACGGGTATGGCGCAATTTTTGCGCGCTATTGCTCCGGAAGCCCGGCTTTGCGCAAGCCGTCGAGAAAGCGTTCACGGTCGGTCGGACGGCGAAACGGCCGTATCAGTCGCTCATCCCCCACGGTCAACCCGGGCATCAGGCGCACGAAATCGTCGAGACCGGCGCGCGCGTCGTCCATGTGCCCAAGGTGCGCCGAGGCCGCGGCAAACGTACCATGCGCGTCCGGAAACGCCGGATTGCAATCGATTGCCCGCTTCGCGCAGTCCGACGCCTGTTCGAATTTCCCGGCGCTCAGATATGCCCAGGCGCTTACGGTGAACCACACGACCATCAGGAAGTCGCGTGGGCTAAGCCGCATCGCCTCCTGCAAATTCTCAATCGCGGGATCGCATTCTCCACCAAAGGCGTAGGCGGTGCCCAGGTATCCGCGCGCGAAGCTTGAATTCGGGTCGAGGTCTATTGCCCGCAGCAACCGGCGAATGGCGTTGTCATGCTGGCCCAGGAACAGCTCATGAATGCCGAGCGACGTGTGGGCCGCCGCGTCCTGCTCGTCGGATGCCACGGCGCGGCGCGCCGTTTCGCTCATCCGCGCTTTGGCTGCGGCGGGCGCATTCGTCCATCCGAAGAGCGCGGCGAAGTGCAGCGAAAAGGCCAGATCGGCGAGTGCCATCGCATTGTCGGGCTGGCGCATCAACAGCTCGTCGAGCAAGCGGATCGCCTCGCTGGAATCCTCCCGCGTAAAGCGCCGGATATGCCAATGCGCGCGCATCAAGCGCTCCCATTGGCCGAGTTCAGCCGTCTCCTTGCCCTGCGAGCGCTGTATTTCGGCGGCCAGGATGCCCGGCGCGATGGCGCCGATGATACTGTGGGTGATCTCGTCCTGGACCGTGAAAATGTCTTCAAGTGCGCGGTCGTATCGCTCCGCCCACAAGTGAGTTCCGGTGGCGGCCTCGATAAGCTGTCCTGTAATGCGAAGGCGATTGCCGGCTTTTCGAACACTGCCTTCGAGCACATAACGCACGCCGAGTTCGCGGCCGATCTGTTTGATGTCGACGGCGTGGCCCTTGTAGGTGAAGCTGGAGTTCCGAGCGATGACGAAGAGCCAACGCGATTTGGAAAGCGCAGTGATGATGTCCTCGGCAATTCCGTCGGCAAAGTATTCCTGCTCTGCGTCGCCGCTCATGTTCTGAAATGCAAGAACTGCGATCGACGGCTTGTCGGGAAGGGCGAGAGCCTGAACCGGCACAGCAGGGGAAGCCAGCGGAAGCAGGGAAATGGCGTCATTTCCGAGTTGCATGCGCCAGGCGCGCATCGGTTCAATGATGTTTTTCAGGCTCTGAGGGCCCATATCGTTGTAGGAGAAATCGACCTTGCCCCGGATTTGCCGGTGTGCGTCATCGGAGATGCAGACGCCGCCCGGTTCGGCGATTCCTTCAAGGCGGGCCGCGATGTTGACGCCATCGCCAAAAATATCATTGTCATCGATGATGATGTCGCCGACGTGAATGCCGATGCGAAATTCGATCCTGGTATCCTGGGGCACGTCGGCATTATGCGCCGCCATGTCGCGCTGAATCTCGACCGCGCATCTCGCGGCGTCCACCGCGCTGGCGAACTCGACCAGCATGCCGTCGCCCGTCGTCTTGACGATACGACCCCGATGCTCGACGATCTTGGGATCGACAAGAGCTTTTCTGAATGCCTTCAACTTGCCAAGCGTGCCCTCTTCATCGGCGCCCATGAGCCGACTGTAACCGGCGACATCCGCCGCCAATACGGCCGCCAATCGCCTTTCCACCCGCTTGTCGGTCAAAGGCTTCCCCAAAATCGGAGCTCAGCCCAATCATCAAAGCATGCCGGACTACGCTTGGGCTAGGGCTAATGTCCGCTCCGGATCAAGCCCGCCGGTTTGGCCTGACACCGACGACTTCCGGTCTGCCCCCGCGAACGGACATCCTCGGGACAAGGCGGGCAATTCTCAGGGCGCCTCGGCCGATGCCCGCCTGGAAGCACAGGCCCGTTCGTCAGGCCTGATCAATGCGGCGTGACGACATAGGGAATGCTGCCCACGATAATGACGAGCTGAACCGCATTGCACAGCATGCCGCCCCAATGCAGCCGCCGCAGCCGGCGCACCGCATCGGCGTCGCCGGCATCCCTGGCGCTGAGCTGCGCATCCCACCGCTGCAGAAACCAGCGCCGTGCCCAGACCGCGAAGGCCGCGACCAGGGCAATGCCCATGGCGACAAACACCCGACCCGTGAAGGCAACGCAGACCATCCCGACGGCACCGGCAATGGCCACCATCAGGAAATAAGAACTGAACATGCCGCGCAAGAGCTGGGTGACCGGCGGGATATCGAGCGACACCAGGAGAAAGGCCGGCGCCGCCAGCAGGAAATAACCCATCGGAAACAGCAGCACGACCGTGGCGAACATGGCGACGGGATCTGGCATCATCGACCACCCTTTCTTGGCCCGGCGGGCGAGGGTTTATGGCGGCAGCTTTCGGCAATATCCGCCTGGATATGTCCTCGACACTATTGGGCTTTCGTCGGATGCGATAGAGCGGCCGAAAACCGGTGCCCGCCTTTTTAAGGATCATGCTCTATAGAAGCGCCATGATCCGCTCCTTCCTCACGGTATCCAGGGGAACGCTGGCCTCGCGCCTGCTCGGATTCCTGCGCGATTCGCTGGTGGCGGCGCTGCTCGGGGCCGGGCCGATCGCGGATGCATTCCTGGCGGCCTTTCAACTGGTCAATGTGGCGCGGCGCCTGCTGGCCGAAGGCGGGCTCAACGCATCACTTGTGCCCGCGTGGCTGCGCGTGCGCGACACCGGGGGTGCCGTGGCGGCCGCCGCTTTCGCCGGCCGTGTGCTCGGCACCATCACGGCAGCGCTGTTCGCGGCCACGTTGCTGTTCGCGCTGCTGATGCCTTTTGTGATCATGGCATTGGCGCCGGGATTTTCGGGCCGCGAGACATTACAGCTTGCGGTCGACGATGCCCGGTTGATGCTGCCATACCTCGCCTTTGCCGGGCCGGTCACCGTGATGATGGCGCTGTTGAACGCGCAAGGCCGTTTCGCGCTCACGGCGTTCTCGCCGCTGCTGTTCAATATCGCGCTGATCACAGTGATGGCCGTGCTGCTGGCGTGGCGGCAGGACGCCGTTCACGCCGCGCAGATCCTTAGCGCCACGGTCGGCATCGCCGGGCTGTTGCAGCTATCCGTCCTGGTGCTGCGCCGTGGCGATACGACCGCAACACCGTTGCGGATGGCGTTCGATGCGGAAATCCGCGGCTTTCTCGCCAAGGCCGTCCCCGGGATGCTCGCGAGCAGCGCGCCGCAATTATTTGTCGTGGCCGGCGCGATCGTCGCCTCGTCATCGCCCTCGGCGGTGTCGTGGCTCTATTTCGCCAACCGCCTGGTCGAGCTGCCGCTCGGCATTGTCGGCGTCGCCATGGGCACGGTGCTGATCCCGGAGATGACGCGCGCCCTGCGCGGCGGTGACCAGGCCGCGGTCACGCATGCGGAATCGCGTGGCCTCGAACTCGCAGTCGGACTGGCGCTGCCGGCGATGCTCGGCCTGATCGTGCTCAGCGAGCCTGTGGTGCGGATGCTGTTCGAGCACGGCGCCTTTACTTCCCATGACACCGCGGCGACGGCGCGCGCGCTGATGTGGCTGGCGCTGGGGTTACCCGCCAATGTGCTGGTGAAAGCCTTGTCGCCGGCGTTCTTTGCGCGCGAGGACACGCTGACGCCGCTGCTCGCAACGCTCAAGGGCATCATCTTCGCGATCGTGCTTTCCGTCCTGCTCGGCCATTGGTTCGGCGCCGACGGCGTCGCCGCCAGCCTCGCGATCGGGGCCTGGAGCACGGCACTGACCTTGATCCGCCGCGGCGGCGAGACGTTCGGTTTTTCGATCGACGCCGACGCGCGGCGGCGGCTGCCGGGCATTGTCGCGGCCGCACTGGCGATGGGCGCGGCCTTGTGGCTGGCGACGCGGTCGATCCCCGCTCTCACCGAGGGTTCGCATGGCCTGCTGCAGGCCGTCGTCCTGCTCGTCCTGATTATCGCCGGGATTGCGATTTACGGCCTGTTTTTGCGGCTTTTCGGGATTACCGGCTGGCGCGAGGCGGTCAGCGCGATCCGGCAAAACCAGTCCCGCGACTTGCGCGACTAAGGCTTAAATGGCAAACGAGCGCGCCAAACCGACAATTCGCAGGAAGCATACCCATGGCCATGGTTGAACGGGTTTTTTCGGGCGTCCAGCCGACGGGCAATCTGCATCTCGGCAATTACCTCGGCGCGATCGTCAACTTCGTGAAGCTGCAGGACACGCATAACTGCATCTATTGCGTCGTCGACATGCACGCGATCACGCAAGGCGTGGACGTCTGGGGCGGCCCGGCCGAACTGGCGCGCAACACCCGCGAGGTTACTGCGGCGTTCATCGCGTCCGGCATCGATCCGAAAAAGCATATCGTGTTCAACCAGAGCCAGGTCTCCGGCCATGCCGAACTGGCGTGGATATTCAATTGCGTGGCGCGGATGGGCTGGCTCAACCGCATGACGCAGTTCAAGGACAAGGCCGGCAAGGATCGCGAGGCGGCCTCCGTCGGGCTGTACGATTATCCGGTGCTGATGGCGGCCGACATCCTGGTCTATCGCGCCACCCATGTGCCTGTCGGCGAGGACCAGAAGCAGCATCTGGAGCTGTCGCGCGACATCGCGCAGAAGTTCAACAACGACTTCGGCGACTCGATCCGCGGCCATGGCTTCAACGAAGGCGTGTTCTTTCCGCTGCCGGAGCCGGTCATTACCGGACCGGCGACGCGGGTGATGAGCCTGCGCGACGGCACCAAGAAGATGTCGAAGTCGGATGCATCGGATAATTCGCGGATCAATTTGACCGACGATGCCGAGACCATCGCGGCGAAAATCCGCAAGGCCAAGACCGATCCGGAACCATTGCCGTCCGAGGAAAAGGGGCTAGAGGCCCGGCCCGAGGCCGACAATCTCGTCGGCATCTATGCGGCGCTGTCCGGGCGCAGCAAGGCCGCGGTGCTGACCGAGTTCGGCGGCGGGCAATTTTCCAACTTCAAGAACGCGCTGGTGGAGCTTTGCGTCGCCAAACTGGCGCCGATCGCCTCCGAGATGAAACGGCTGGTCGCCGATCCCGGCCATGTCGATTCCATCCTGATCGACGGCGCCGAACGCGCCGAGGCGATCGCCGCCGAAACCATGAAGGCAGCCAAGGACATCGTCGGCTTCATCCGTAAGCGGTAGCTTGATAGCAACAGGTCTTCCTTCACCTCTCCCATTGGGAGAGGTCGCGAGCATCTTGCGAGCGGGTGAGGGGTTCAGGTCCCACGGATGGTCCGTAACCCCTCACCCGGCGCTAGCGCCGACCTCTCCCGATGGGAGAGGTAAAGGGCACTGTCGTCGCCGCGCATTCGCGACGCCGCTTGTCTGAGACGGCGTCGCCGTGGCAGCATGCGTCGGTTTGGCGCAGCACCGGGACAGGCATGACCAACCAGCGACGAAGCTACGAGACGGGTCACAAGCCAAAATGCCTTGTCATCGTGGACGACACCGCGGAATGGGACCGCGCGGTCTACTATGCCAGCCGCTGGGCGATCCGGGTCGGCGGCGGCGTGGTGATGCTGCGCATCATCGAGATCGAGGACCAGAACCAGCAATGGCTGGGGGTCGCCGACATCATGCGCGCCGAAGCCGAGGACGCCGCCAATGAGGCGCTCGACCGCGCCTCCGGCCGCGCCAACGGCATCGCCGCGATCACGCCGGAGCGGGTGATTCGCGAGGGCAATCCGACCGAACAAATCCTCGACGTGATCGACAAGGACGTCGATATCTCAATGCTGGTGCTGGCGGCCAATCCGGGCGCCGAGGGCCCCGGCCCGCTGATCACCCTGATCGCCGAGGCCGCCGGATCGTTCCCGATCCCGGTCATGATTGTTTCCGGCGACCTCAAGGACGCCGAAATCGACGCACTTTCCTGAGCAAATTGAAGGAAATACGGGCCTGGAAGGGCTGCCCTGCGCCCCTTGATCGTGCGCCGGCCGTCGCCATCTGTAGATTCTTGTTTTGACGCGTTTTCTTGACGCGAACCGGTACCCACTTCGCTTGAAAACGCTTTAGAGTAACCTCACGCGCCGGCCTTGAACCGGCGACGCCGGAGAAACCAGATGTTCATTCAGACCGAAGCGACCCCCAATCCCGCCACCCTGAAATTCATTCCGGGCCGCACCGTGCTCGACACCGGCACGATGGAATTCGCCAACCGCGAAGCCGCCGCCCGGTCGCCGCTGGCCGAACGGCTGTTCGGCGTGCAGGGCGTCAAGAGCGTGTTCTACGGTTCCGATTTCGTCACCGTGACCAAGGACGACAGCGACTGGCAGCATCTCAAGCCGGCGATCCTCGGCGCCATCATGGAACACTACATGTCCGGCGCGCCGCTGCTGGCCGACGGCACGGCCGGCAATGACGAGGCGCTCGACGAGGAAGACGAGTTCTTCAACGAGGCCGACGCCGACACGGTGGCGACCATCAAGGATCTGATCGAGACGCGGGTGCGCCCCGCCGTCGCCAATGACGGCGGCGACATCACCTTCCGCGGCTTCAAGGACGGCGTGGTCTATCTCAACATGAAGGGCTCCTGCGCCGGCTGCCCGTCATCGACGGCGACGCTGCAGCACGGCATCCAGAACCTCCTGAAGCACTTCGTGCCCGACGTGGTCGAAGTCCGGCCGATGTGATTTGTCGTCTCGGCCTTGAGCCGGGACGACACCATGATTTGCCGCCAAGACCTGGGATAGGCAAAGGCACGGCGCCAAGAGCGCCTTTGCCCACTCTGCGAAGCTGCTATACATCAGCCATGTTAGTCCTCGCCATCGATACCGCGCTTGATGCCTGCGCCGCGGCCGTGCTCGACACCGAGGCGGCCAGGATCATCGCGCAGGAATCGCAGCCGATGAAGCGCGGCCACGCCGAAGCGCTGATGCCGCTGATCGCGCGGGTGATGAAAGCTTCCACCATCGCCTTCACCTCGCTCGACCGTATCGCGGTGACCAGGGGGCCCGGCAGCTTTACCGGATTGCGCGTCGGCCTCTCCGCGGCGCGCGGCATTGCGCTCGCGGCCGGCAAGCCGGTCGTGGGGTTGACGACGCTGACCGCTTACGCGGCGCCTTTTGTCGGCGAGAAAAGCCAACATCCGATCATTTCAGCGATCGATGCGCGCCACGACCATGTGTATTTCCAGATCGTGAGCGGCGATGGCGGTTCGCTGATCAAACCGAAAGTGGCGCCGATATCCGAGGCGCTCGAAGCCGCGCGTTTCGGCCCGCCGCATCTGGTCGGCAATGCCGCCAAAATTCTCGCCGACCGCTGGCCGTCCGATGCGCCGCCACCGTCGAGGGTGGATGCGCAAGCAGCGCCCGATATCAGCTGGGTGGCGTGGCTGGGCGCCGCCGTCAATCCGGAGATGTCGCCCGCCAGTCCCTATTATCTGCGCGCGCCCGATGCCAAGCCACAGAAGGATCCGCTGCTGCAGGCGTCGCAGCCGGCGTCATGATGGCCTTGCTTTCAGGGATTTCCGAATGGTGGCGCGGCAGCGGCACAGCCGTGGTCGAGCCCGCCGCACAGCGCGATGCCGCGCGGCTGGCGCAATTGCATGGCGCGTCGTTTCACCGCGGCTGGGGCGAAGGCGAATTCGAGACCATGCTGACCGAGCGCAATACGCTGGTGCATCGGCTGCGGCAGGGGCGCAAGGTGATCGGCTTTGCGGTCTCGCGCATGGCCGCCGACGAAGCCGAAATATTGT
>JBOHIT010000386.1:0-17122 GCA_050726155.1 Bradyrhizobium sp. | reverse complement strand
CCGTCTCATCACACCCATCGTTGACGGCCGTCAGCACTATGAAGGCCTGCGGCTGCAAAGAGGCGCGGCGGCCATTGTCAGCGCCAACCGAGCCCTGGCGACCCCGGTGAAAACACTTGATCGTACGATACAATGGATTCCTGGAGTATCCATCCCGCGCGCGAGGGAAGTGCAAAATCTGATGATCCTTGGTGCGATCGGTTCCGGAAAAACGCGCCTGATCCTTTATCTGCTCGAACAGTCAATTGGTCGCCTGTTACGAAATCCCGCCGAAGATCATGGCTTGTTCGTGCACGATACCACTGGCGAAATTGTCGAAGGATTTCCAATGGCGGACGGCGAGTTCGCGGTCATCAATCCGGATCGTCCCGGTAGTTTCGCGTGGAAGATGGGACGGGATTTCCAGGACGACGGCGACTGCGAGAGCGCCGCCGAGCAGATCGTCGGTCAAACGAGCGAGGCGTTTTGGGGTAAGGGTGGGGCGACGCTGTTTGCCGGCAGCATGATCGTGTGCAAGGCCGAGTACGGAAGCGATTGGAGTGCCCCCGAATTGTATGAGGCGTGTCTCCGCGATCCCCTCCGGATGAGGAAGGAATTCGAGCAACACTACAGCCCGGCCGCCGGGCTGATCGAATTCGATGGGTCGGGCGAGCTCAGCAAGACTTCGGTCTCGCTCTTGCTGACGTTTCGCGCAAGTGTCCTGAGAGTTCTGCGACCGCTGGCTCAAGCCTGGGCTGACGTTCCACCTGCTCGGCAATTCTCCTTCGGCGAATGGATTGCCGAAGCGAATCCGCGGCAGCCGAAAGTAGTTATCGTTCAGCGCTCTGGCAGGCACCCAGAAATGAGCGCCGGGTGGATCGGGATGGTCATGGACTTCATCACATCCGCGGTCGGCGACAACAGGCTCGCCGTGAGCCAGACGCGCATCCGGACATTCATCCTCGATGAGGCGCCCGCCCTCGGCCTGCTGCGTCGCTGGCCGGAATTATTGGACACCGGGAGGAACAAAGGGGTATCCACCATTGCGGCCGTTCAGGACGTGGCTCAGTTCAAACGAATCTATGGCGATGCCGCGCCGAGTATATTCCAAAGGTTTTTGACCAAGATCGTTTGCGCCCAAGCTCAGGGACCGGAAACAACGTCGCTCGCCGACGAGACAATCGGCAAGCGTTGGATCGTCGAAGACGAACTGACAGTGGTTGTCGAGCGTGGGCCGACCGGTCGCACCGAGCGCGGCTCGACAACGAGACGCCCCCGAGAAGTGCCGATTGTACGCTCCGAGCATCTCGCCTACCGGTTGGGCGTTACAAATGGCAAGGTAAAGGGCTTGGTGATTGGTTTTGGTGATGTCTTGGAGGTTGAGTGGCCTATGCGAATCTGGCGACGGCATAGATAGCTATAACCGAACGTTTTGCGAACAGCGAAATTGCGCCAATGCAGACTGCGCAGCCCGGTCCGGAAAATGCGGCATGCGCTCGACAAACATCACGGCTTTTGCGCCGGAACCCTCTCCATCGCGCGTTCTCAATATGCTAAGGGAAGATGGCTGAAACGCAGCATGATCGAAAATTCAGGCAGCAAGTCGGGTCGGCATGTATTCCAGGGCTGCGACATGAACATCCGCAGCGGTTGGGACATCAAGCCCTCTTTGTTTGATCCAATCGCTGACCCACCGCAGACGGTTCGTGGACCAAGGGTCAAGGACCGCCAGCTTGCGGGCCTCCATCCTGATCTGAACCATAGCCTCTACGGCGGCACCAAGCATCTGAGGCACGTGCTCCTCTTGTAATCGTTCCCGGACGATATTCTTGTCACCCGCGACATTGGCTAGAATTGCGGACACGAACCCGTTCCCTTCGAATGCGTCCTCACGAGGCTCGAACGGCCCGATGAGAAGCTCAAGGTTCTCCATTATTCCCTTCGTAACATAGGGAAATGGAATGACCGGCCCGGTCTGATCGATAGTCCGCGTGTGATAAGTCAAGAGCAGGCTATTGAGCGTCCGGAATATATCGAGGAAATTCGGCAGACCATTGATATTCCCGCGCCGCACATGTTTGTAGAGTTTTTCCCACTGATGACGTTCGACGAAGTTCCATATGGCTTCGCGCAGATCTGCGGCTGAACTCCCTGAAGGGACATTCAACCAATTCATCGGGGTATCCGGCTGGAACGGGTCGCGCGGCTTCCAGCGGGGCTGCCCGTGACGGAGAGAAGGTGTTTCGCCATCCTGGAAACGAATGCTGCAATGGTCAAAGAACTCGATGGCCTCTCGGACGCTCCCTAGGCTGTCGGTGTAAGGCACAAGGTTTTCGCCCGTCTCGGTTATGGTCTGGAGCGGGTTCTGTCTGCCGCCATGAGCCACCCTCTCCCGCAGCAATTGGTAGAGCTGAACGAGCGCCATCGGATTACTCAGGACTTCCGCTTCGTGCTGGTTCGTGCCCTTGACTTCGCAAATCGCCGCTGCCCGGATTTGTGCAACCTGGCTTTCGCTCAACTCGATACGGACTTTTCCGTCGGCACGGAGTATCGGAAATGAGAGCGCGGGATGCGTTTCATTAAAGTTTCGAATTCTAAGCGCGGTCCCACGCATGGCACCGGTTGAATCAAACGAGCATTCCAGTACGCCCTGCTCGGAAAGCGTTGCGGAGTGAAGCCGCAACTCATAGGCAACCTGCTCGTTAGCCGGCTCCTGCTCGGTTCCGGCTGCAAAGTCTGCTGGCTGCACTTCTTCGAAAGTGATCTGGTCGTCTTCCAGCAACGCGTCAGCATGCTCCTTGGACTTGAACCAGATCGCCGCCTCGCTGTTTAGCCCGTCGAACGCCGCCAGAGTGGCATTCGGACTGCCGGTAAGCCAGAACGTTCCCTGTCGTGTCTCAAACGCAAAGGCCTTGGCATGAAGGCGCCGACCCGGCTTGGGGTTCGCCGCCAATAGGCGGCCCTTTTTGCCCGATGCAAAAAGCTTGGACAGCTTCTTCCCGGCCAGAGTGGCGTAGTTTTGCTGAGCGACGATCGTGAGCGCGGCATCAGGCCAGCTTCGACGCAATCGCTTCAGTAGATCAATCTCCTGGTCGTAGAAGGGCGAAATCACAGTGATCTTCCTCACCGCCTGTGACTCAAGCCGGGACACCAGTTGACTCCAGAGAGGCGCAGTATGGGATTGCAATAGCTCTATCTCGGTCTTCGGAAGCGGGGTGTCGCGCCGTAGCCAAGGAAAACCGGCCTCCACCGGCAAAAAAAATTGCGCCTCAAAGACTTCGCGAAGATGGGGTGCAGCCAGCGAGTAAGCTTTCATTGCCTCGTAGATTTGCCGGATGACCCCTTGGGCGGCCAGGTCCTCATGACCGGAATGATCGGCGCGTGCGGTAAAGGCCGAGCAGAGTTCCATATTGTAGGCAATGCCGCCCGTCGTGCAGTTGTTACTCCCCACGATCCCATCTGCGCGCTTTCCACCGAGGGAAAGATAGAGTTTGGGATGGAAGACGCCGGCTTTGCGATCAACCGGAATGACGAGATAGCGACGGTTAAATCCTGCCACCAACAGCCCGCCACGGAGCAACTCTTGATAGCGTCCGCGATCCATGAAAATGACCAGCCGGTCCGCAGCCGCAAATGCTTTCTTCCCAAGCATCCGCCGTTCGAAAAACTGCGGATCGAACTCATAGGTAGCGATAAAGGCAAAAGCGCTGGCCCCCTTATCGAAGAATTCAAGGAGGTCGAGCGGCTTCATGAACTCTGCTCACTTGAGAGCTCAGCATCCAGCCACGCGCTGCCGTCATCCGTACAACAGTAGCCGTTTTCATCGTCCCAATAAATAAGGCCAAGATCGGTGAGTATCTGCAAGGCGCTGCGAAGGCGGACGTTGAGCGCGCGCGGATCAGTGTAATCGGTGTTAGTTCCGATGACAGTTACGCCATCGACGTGAAAAAGGGGCGCGTTACCGCCAAAGCCACGTTCATAGCTCATGGTCTGATGCTGACGAATGACAAATCGCCAGATCACCCGGTCCAGGATTTCCCTGTTGGAGCGGTCAATCCATGAGTTGCCGAATTCGCCGTGCAGCATGTCAATGACGCCGGGCAACGCGATATCGGCATAGGGGTCTTTGACGTGCCGACTATACCAATTGTGAAAGGGCGCAGCTACGGCAGCCGGATAGCGATGCACGGTTTGATAAAAGAGCAGCGCTGCGATTGCTATCCCCGCGGTGTCGTTAGCCTCGCCGTCAATGAGATGGTTTTCCAAGTTCCTTTCAGAAAAGGGCGACGCGATCGGCAGCGCAAGAATGCCGCCGCTGCCACCATCGGAGGATTGCGGCAACGTGACGCCTGCAAACGCCAGCATGTCCCGTGGCGTCAGGTCAAAAAACTCGCCCGGCAGATCGCGTCCGAACAACTCCTTAAATCGAGCTGTGATGGCAGGAGATGAAAACTGGCTAAGCAGGTCAGCGCGCGCGATACCGCCTGGCCGGTCACGCAGGATTCGCGTGAGCGCCACCAGAAACGACTGGAGCGCGACCGCGAGGTAGTTATGCGAATGATAGGCCCGCCACCGTTCGCTAATATCGATCAATTTATGAGGAAGCGTGATCGCAACCGGTTTTGGTTCCTCTGCCCCGGCAACGGCTTCACCGAAGTAGCAAATATCGCTAAAGAGGGAGTTGTCGAATGATACGCCTGAGGCCTGAGCTTGCCCGATGCATTCGAGCACCAGAAGCAACGACATCCGGCGCCGCCCGTGACTTCCTGTGGCGCGAAACCCGTCGCGTGCGAAGAACATGCTCCGTAGAACGTCGCGGTCGGATGCCGATTTCCCGTCGATTTCGCAAAGGCCGGCTCGCGAGCCGAATTGCTTCAAGACGTCGGAATCAACGAACTTCTTCTGCGCCCAACTCTCGCTGACGTATTTGGTACGGCGAACAGACTGCGCAAACGCCTGAGCGAGGCGCCTTCCCAAAGGCGAGAGTTCGGTGACTTCGATGGCCTGCACCGATTCATCGAGTTCGTCAGTATCGCCCGTTGCTTCTTCTTCGACCTCGTCGCTATCGGTCTTGAAAACTCCAAGGTTGATCAACGAGCCCTTGTACGCAGCACCGAACTGCCCTTCAGCGGCCTTAAGGTGCTGCCATGCAAGCAAGTCATAGGATTTCTTCCTGCTCTTCGCCAGGTTAGACGCCGGGTCCGAACCACCGAGCGCGCCGCCCTCGCAAGGCTTCCCTTCATGGTGCAGGACGGCTCCCAGCACCATGGCCCGTTCCCTGGCTAGGACGCCCGGAATACGCCCACGGTCTTTGGACGTGCCCTGCTCGCTTTCGCGGTAATCGTCGAAAGCCCATGGGAAGAAAGAATAATACCGGGCGCGCGGCGTGATCGACGTAATGCAGTGCAATAGTTCATTGGCAAGCCGGGCCGATACGCGCAGGTTCAGGCCCAAGGGGTCAGCAGCGCTGGCAGACGGCAGTTCCTTGTTCCATCGAACAAGCTGTAATGCGTCTGACGGCTTGGTGAACTGATACACGCGCTCTCCGCTTGCAGAGACGTTAAGTCGCCGCTCTCCGCTATGGCTTAAGAACCGTCGAAAGGAAGGAAGGCAAGAGAGCGTCATTCAGTGTTGCAATCGAATTTTGCAATTCGCGCAACGACGCGATCCTTTGCGCATGTTCCTCCAGATAGCTGCTTACGTCGCGTTGCGTTTCGATGCTTGGCAAGGGAATCTTGATTGCTTTGAAAAGCCCCTTCCGAATGGCATTACGTCCTGTACTACCGCGCGACCGCAATTCACATTCCGCCCAAAACCACGGCGACTTAAAGCACCAAGTTAGATATGGCGGAAACACCTTCGACGTGTCGATAACCCAGGTAGGAAAATGAGCCGAAGCAACACAGCTGGTAAGACCATCGCCAACTATAGCAACGGAGCCATGCCTCGCCCACATGTCGTTGTAGATTAGGTCACCAGGTAACACCTCAAAGCGCGCAGCTTGCAGCTCTTCCGCCAATTTACTTTCGGCGATGTATGCACCCTTACCCCACCAACGCACTCCGAGGCTATTAACCGTAGTTCCGGGTGTCGGTGACCATGGTCGCTTCACCAACTCGGCAAAATCGCCCATGCAGGTCGGAGCACCCTCGAACTTCCTTTGATTGGACAACGTATTCTCAAGTTCGGTAACCGTTGTTGCCGCAAGCTGAATGTTTGATACGATCTTTTCGACAAGCGCCGATGGAGACTGATGGGTCAACTCTTCAAACCCATTCGGATTCTTAAAGTCGAGATTGCAGTCATCCGTCGTTATGTCGCTTGCATCGACACACCAGGAATGATCGCCAGAAACTTTGTCCTGAGACCAATCAATCAGCGCCTTGAGATCATCGAATTGAATTGGCTTTGTCTTAGAGTAATTCTTGCGGTCTTCCGGCGGCGTATGTTCGTAAAACCAGATACGCTTGGTCGGCCCGTCACGGTCAAAAAACAGAATGTTCGTTTTGATATTTTTTGCATACGGAGCGAAGACTCCCATGGGGAGGCGCACAATGGTATGGAGATTGAAGTCGCGAATTAGATCCTGCCTCACGCGAATTGCGGCTCCCGGATTGAACAACATTCCATCGGGCACGATGACCGCAGCACGAGCACTCCTCCCGGCAACGTTGTGCTGGCGTCGCAGCTTTCGCATTATCAGTTGCAAGAAGAGTATTGCCGTTTCCGCCGTCTGCCTATCTTCCGGAAAATTACCTTGAATTCCTTTCTCTTCCTCGCCGCCAAACGGAGGATTGGAGAGAATAACGTCAACGCGCTCTTTTTCGCCGATCTCAGACAGCTTGAAGCGAAGTGCGTTATTAGGGTCTATCTGCGGAGCATCGAGTCCGTGCAGTAGAAGATTCATTTGGCAAAGCAGGTATGGCAGTGGCTTGGCTTCGCAGCCTGATAGGCTTTCCGTCTGTAGCTGCTTGCGATCAGCCACCGTTTTGACCTGTTTTGAAAGATGATTGAAGGCTTCGACTAAAAACCCACCGGTGCCACTGGCCGGGTCTAAGACAGCCTCCCCAAGCCGCGGATCGGTCAATTCAACCATCAGTCGAACAAGCGCGCGGGGCGTATAGAATTCGCCTGAGTCTCCCGCTGCGTCACGCATTTCCCGCAGCATATTTTCGTACAACGCGCCTAGCGTGCTCAGTTCGTCGGACGAAGTGAAGTGAATTGCCGCAACTTTATTGATGACATCTCGGAGCAGGTAACCACTTTTCATCCGATTGTCGACGCCGCGAAAGACGGTTGCGATGACGTCGCGGCGATTGTCGCCATTCGCACTAGAAAGGCCCCTTAGATAGGCGAATAGGCCGGCCCCGCGCTTACCATCCGGAAGGCGCGTCTCGTCTTGATTGATAAACGCGAGGAGTTCATCGCCGGTTATGCCTTGCGGGTTTGCGGCCCAGTCGCGCCAGCGATACGGCGGCTCGATCGCGGCCTTAAACTTTTTACCTGCAAGTTTGGCCTCGTCCTGGCGCTGCAGCTCGAGATCGTCCAGGAATTTAAGAAACATTATCCAGGTAAGAAGCGGCAATCGGTCAAGATCGCCGTTTAGGCCTTTGTCCTTCCGCATTATATCTCGGGCTGTCTTCATCAGGCTTCCAAGGGCCTGCGCAGTCGTTAGCGGCGCTCCGTTGAGGAGTTTGTCTTTCTTAGGAGCCATAGAGAATTACCTGAAGGTTGTTTACGGCCTCCCGGAGATTATCCGGGCCGCCAAACAGTTTAATAATTTCGCCTGGTTGGCCGTGCCCGGAGATTGGCGGGACATGCAGAACATCGGGTAGCACAAATTGCGCATCGCCATGTTGGGCGTATTTTTCGAGAAGCTCTTCGAGAATTTCGCGCGCTTCGGGGCTGTACTCTTCAAAGAAGTCCTTGCGTTCACGCCTCAATCGCTGCGCGCGCTCGCGGCGCGTTCGCAAAGGAGCATTAAAGGCGAGGTGGCAAAGAAGATCGAAGGGGTCGGCGTCCGGCTGCTCGGCCTGTTCTGCCAATTCCTCGAAGCTAACCCCACGCTCGGCAAGGGCTTCTATGATCTCCTTGCGTTGTCCGGCATCGGCCCAACGCGCGCGCAGATCTGGTGCCGACGGACACAACGAACGCACCGATTCAGCCGCATATTCCGTATAGCGCACGACCCGGAGTTGCTTGCCGTTTGGATCAAGTTCGTGGACAAGGTGAGCTACAACTTCAACCTGGCCGCCATCAAAGTAAAATTTGCGCGGTTCGCCGGTAGGCGGCTCAACAACACCGGAACCCTGCTCGGCAGGCTCCTGTTGTTCATCTTCGACGACGGTTTCAGTTGCGGCAATCGTGCTCCCCTCTCCATCGACTTGCTCTTCGGTTATCCGAGTTGGCTCTCCGTCGAACGTTGGATCGGCAAACATGCGTGTCGCGGCACCCGTGTAATCGAGAATGTTAAACCAAAGTTTGCCGTAGTCGTCGCGAAGACGCGTTCCACGGCCGATGATTTGCTTGAACTCGCTCATGGAGCCAACTACACGCGCCAAAACAACGTTTTTGCAGGTTGGTGCATCGACACCCGTCGTGAGCAGCTGCGACGTGGTCAGGATAACAGGCGCCCTGGTTTCAACGTCCTGAAAGCGGCTGAGGTGACCGCGCCCGATCTGTCCTTCGTCGGAGGTCACCCGACACACATAGTCGGGATGTTGCGCCACGAGGTCACTGTTTAGATTGACGATCGCCTCCCGCATATCGCTCGCGTGCTCTTGGTCCACACAAAAGACAATGGTCTTGGCGAAGCGGTCGGTTTTCTTTAGGAAATCGGTGAGATGCCGGGCAATCGCTAGCGTCCTCGCACGGAGCGCAATGACTCGCTCGAAATCCTTGGTCTGGTATTCGTCATCTGGAATGGCGCGCCCAAAGCGGTCAAGCTCATCCCGGCTCGGGCGCCAACCCGCCGCGTCCCACTGCGTGATGACACGGTGAACACGATACGGAGCCAGGAAGCCGTCTTCGATGCCCTGCCGCAGACTGTATTCGTATAAAGGATTGCCGAAATACTCGTAGGTATCGCGGTTGTCGTCGCGCAGCGGCGTCGCGGTCATTCCGAGCTGATAGGCGGGTTTGAAGTAATTCAGAATTTCTCGCCATGAACTTTCATCGCGCGAGCTTCCGCGATGACATTCGTCAACGATGACGAGGTCGAAGAAATCCGGCGCATAGGACTTGAAGAGGCCAAGGCGGCGCTCGTCTTCCGCGAGAGCCTGATAGATTGCAAAGTACATCTCTCGGCTTTGCACAACCTCTCCGGACTCGATTTTAAAGCGCGCATCGCCAAAGGCGGCAAAGAGACCGTCTTTCGGTTGGTCAACAAGGATATTGCGATCGGCCAGATAGAGAATGCGAGGGCGACGGTATTCACTATTCCGGTTCCACCGTGAAGACCAGAGTTTCCAACAAATTTGGAAGGCAACGTAGGTTTTTCCGGTTCCGGTCGCCATCGTGAGGAGAAGGCGATCTTGGCCCTTCAGCACCGCTTCGACGGTCCTGTTTATGGCGATCTGCTGATAGTAACGCTCACCTTTTTGCTGGTCATGGTTGAACGGTGCAAGAAGCTGATTGCCTAAGCCCGGTGAGGAGATTCCGGTCCCGATCTGGTAACGCTCCCAGAGTTGATCCGGGGTGGGGTAATCGGCGACGCGCGTTTCCTTACCTGCGAAATAGTCAATCTCAATGATATCCGGCCCGTTGGTAGCGAAAGCAAACTTGAGCCCGAGCATCTCAGCATAGGCCCGCGCCTGTTGTACGGCGTCGGCGGCAGTCTTGTAGCTGGCCTTGGCTTCAACGACTGCGAGATTGAAATCACGCGCATAACGCAAAAGGTAATCAACGCGCTTCGGAGGTTTTCGAATAAATCCTTTACCGACGGGCACGATGCGTCCATCGGTGATTGAGCGTTGCTCGGCAATGGAATGCGGCTCGGCATCCCAGCCAGCGGCTAGAAGCTTGGGCACAACAAATTTACGACATGTGTCTGCTTCGGTTGGCATTTTGGGAGACTGCTCGGAGAAGGCGCGAATATGCTGGAAAATTAGGGGATATGGGCAGGTTTAGCACGCGGTAAGTGCGCTTCGAATTACTGCGTCATTTCATGCACTTAGTCTAGCCTAGACTAACGGCTTAGCGAGCCGCTAGCCCGCGTCAGGATGCTGCTCGAATCTCCAATGGCGACGCGCCCAGCCGCGTGAAAAGACGCTTTCTGCACGTCAAAACGATAATCTGCACATTCTCTCCAGCCCTCATTAGTACATCGAACATACTTTCGATGCGGTCATCGTCGGAAAACGCCAGAGCGTCATCGAGGATAACGGTGGCCGGCCGCCCCTGCCCGAGCAAGAGCTCTGCGAATGCAAGGCGAGTTAGAACGGCAAGCTGCTCTTTTGTTCCGCCGCTTAAAACCTCAAAATCTTCCCGCTGGCCGCTCCGCTGGAGAGCCGCGATCTGCAAGTTTTCATCGAGGACGATGTTCGACCCGGGCAACAACATCTTTAAGTAAGGTTCAACCCGACTTACGACCGGCGCGAGGTAGCGTGTTTTCGCTTCACCCTCTGCCGTCTCTAGCGTATCTAGTAACAATTGAAGGACATCCGCTTCCTCCTGAAATTCCGCGATCGTGTTCGTGAGGCGGTCCCGTTCGGCCTCGGCGTCGAGAAGCATTTCCTCAACACCGGCCCCCTCGTTTGCCTCAATCAACGCCGTCAGCCGGGTAACCTCATTGCTCAAGGTTGCAACAGATTGGTGGTGATTACTGGCAGCCCTCTCCAGCCGCTTGATCCTGGCGTCAATAGCCTCAAGGCTTTCGCCCTCTTCCAGTTCCTTCTCGATCAATAGCGTATCCGCCACGACCGCTTCGCGCTCCAGCGCTTCTGCAGCAGAAGCGAGTTGCTCGTCGCTTCCGCTCGTCCGGCTCGCGGCTAGGTCTGCCTTCTTGCTCTCGATTGTGCCATTCAATCCCGCCATGCGTTCCCGGACTTGACGCAGTTTCTTTTCGGCCTGAAGTAGCACATCCGCCGGGCCAGCGAGCTCCGCCTCCGCCGTCTTGATCTCGGCCGCTAGCCGCGCTCCATCATCAAGATTTTCCTGGATATCGCGCGCCAGCGCGCTCTCGGCCGGGATCTCCGTAAGTTCGCAGGCCTTCATATCAACTTTGAGCCGACCGCGCAGTTCGCTCAGATAACTCCTAAGAGCGTCCAACCCTGGCGCGAGCTTCTTGGACTTGTCGCCGGGAACGAGGCGAGCCAGTTCCTTCCCGATGTCGCTGAGGCGGCGTACGTGCTCCTTACGTTGAGCTGCCGCCGCGCGCGCCGCGGCAAGGCTTTCAACCCCAGCGGCCTGTAATGCGTCTTTCATCTCCTGAACAGCAGCATCGCGCCGCGCCAGCAACGCGCTTCGGTCCTTGATTTGAGGCTCGATGGTGATTGTTCCAACGCGCGCAATAGCAACCGTTGTCTTGCCCATAATGGGCATGGAACTGGCAGAAGCGGCAATCGCCTCGCCATCGACCAGAATGCTATCCCGCGCATCATCGTGAACGGCAAAAGAAACAGTCGTCGCCACGGCGCTCATGGCGGCATCCGCCGCCGCACATTCAGTCACGGCCTCTTCAATGCGGGTAACCCCCTCGTCGGTCGCCGCAATCGCTCCGATCATTTCCCCGCGTTGCTGACGTTCCAGCTCCAGGGCCGCAGAAGTGTCAATAACGTGCTGATGCTGAGCGGCTTCTGCGCTCAGCCTGACAACATTGCGGACCCGCTCCAACTTCCGCGTTCGCTCGGCATTCTGGGTCGTCTTGATACGGAGGTCCGCCAGCTTTGCTTCGCCTTTCGAAACAGCGACCTGAGCATCCGCCTGCGCCGCGAGCGCTGCTTGGTTCTGCGCGCCAAGCTCCGAGAGATCAGATTCCAGCGGTCGGAGTTCTTCGACGGCCTTGGCCCGATCATCCACCAGCTTCCGGGCCTGTGTCGCCCTCTCGCGCGCTAGCTTAGCCGCGCTTCGCGCACTTCCGACCTCGGCCGCGCGGGTCACCGCGACCGTGCGCTTGGTGCGCTCGCCTTCGATCTCTAGCCGGTGCGCGGCTTCGTCCCATCCATCCAGCTCCTGCTTGAGATCATACTTATTGCGGCCGAGGTCTTCCATGAACTGGAAAACGGTCTGACGCTTTGCTTCCAAATCGGCTACCTGCTGCTTGGCTTCAGAAAGCTTGTCGATCGCGTCTTTGAACCTCCCGCGAGGTCCCCTCGCCCCTCGAAGGGCGTCCAACGCGTCCCTCACAGCTTTGGGAATTTTTTGACCCCGCGTGCCGCCGGTGACAAGGCCAACCTGGGCTTCAAGGCAACCTTGCATTGTCCGCTGAGCCTGCTCATTCAGCTCGACGTCGCCGAAGGACTGGCCTTGCTGCACCCACAGCGTCCCCCAAATTCCGGGCTCGCCCCCGCTCCTTCCGCCGCTGAAGCCGAGCAAACGCTGCAATTCCGCTTCGGCAGCATCGTCCTCGAACAACCGCTGATCCGAGCAGGATAGTATTGCCTTTCCGGCCTGCCCCGCAAAGCGCTTGTGGATCAACCAGCTTTTCCCGTCCACGTCAAAGGCAAGCTTGACCTCTGGAACAGTTTGGTTAGCGAGATGCCGAAAGGCCTTCACATGCGCGGCTGTGGACTTGGCTTTCTCGAAAATGGCGCCGTTAATAGCCTCCAGCAGCGTGGATTTACCGAGCTCGTTTCGACCGACCAAGACATTGACATTGTCGCCAATGCAATCGACCCGGAACGTTCCAACGAATTTCCGAAAATTTGTAAGTTCGACCGAGCGAATTTTCATGATCGCGCTCCTTGGCGAAGGTGCTCGATGTACAGGCGCTTCAGAGCTCGCGCGGCCGTGTTAGCCCGCGCCCCGTTCGATGCATCGGCGGCGATGAGCCTGAGACGGTCCGCGGCAACGCGTACGAAGCCGGCGCGATCAATTTCATCGAGATCTTGCTCGGTGGGATTGAGGGCCAAGCCGGAATCATCGAACCGCATCGCCCGAAAAGCAGCCCCCACACCCTGCACAATTTGCTCTTCAAATGCCTTGCGGCCGGAAAGAGATAGAACGCCTGCCACACGCAAATCGATCACGAGCTCGCTGAGGTCGGAATTGAGCGCTCGAAGCTGAGTCTCCAGCGAACCAATCTGGCTGTCTTCGGTCAGTGTCCTTTCAATACGGTGCCACTGATGCCTGCCGGTCAGAATGGGGGTAACCGACGGCACCATCCTCGTGCGGTTCACCTCGACAAGCAGCGCAGACCCGCCGTTGCAAAGCGACGTCACTGCGTTTGGCGGAAGTTTGAACTGATCCGGTTCAGGCGTTCCGCTGTACCAGCAGCGATCATTGACCTTGATCTGCCTGTGCCAATCGCCCATGGCAAGATAAGCAAGGCCGGCTTCGTCAGCGCGAGTTGGCGCAACATAGTTGCTCGCGTCTCCTTCCGAGCCGAAGCCTTGGATTGAGCCATGAGCCATGCCGATGCGGATGGCGCCCTCCGGCGTAGGATCGTCGTTCATGTAGGCCGTGAGGTCATTAACACTTGATGTGTAGCGCAGCGGAGCCGGTAGAAGAAACACTGGGGTGCCATCATCATCCGCAATTTGAACCGCGCCAGGCCGAACATGCAGGGTCACGTTGGCCGGCAATTGAGAACGGGCCAAGCGATCCCAAAGCCCGCTCTCGCGCACATGGTCGTGATTGCCCGGCATGAGATGCCACTGGACCGTGCTGAAGGAGCGCATGTTTTCGATCGCTCGGCCCAGCGTCTGCTGGCTCATCTGTTGCTTTTCGAAGATATCCCCGGCAATCAGAACCGCGGCCGCGCCCGCCTCGACCGCGGCTTCACCAAGAGTGCGGACGACCGCTTGTCGCGCATCCTGGAGGATGTTCGCGACCTCGGGCACGAAATACCCGAATGCTTTACCGATCTGGAGATCGGACGAATGAATAAATTTCATGCACACACCTTCAACTTCGAATCTGCACTAGGGTAGGCCTTCAACTTGCACGGAAATAGAGAAAAACGCTGGCTACCGACGGTTGTCCCCGTATGTCGCCGATATTTGCTTCGCCGCTCCCTGCGATTTACTAATGTCGCGGCAGGTGGCCGAACGCATAGACCTCAGCTTCGATTGACCCACACTCAATATCGTCGAGTGCGAACACCGAGCCAGCCGCATATTCAAGCGCGATGCCTCCATGCAGTCGGCGCAGGAGCTCGGATACGGCGAGACAGCCGGCGATCAAGCCGACAAATGGCACCCCGACGGTTCGCGACGCGAGCTGCGCAAGGCCACAAGCGTCCATGCCAGCCTTCTTGAGTTGCTGATACGCAGGCATGCTTTCCGGGGAAACGGCGCGGTCGCTAATTTGCCGCGACCAGATCTCTTTAGCGGTGCGGGTGGCTGGGAACGTGTGCACGGCGAGGCTCCGAAAGGCTTCTGGCCCGGCGCCAAGGCCAGCCTCGACCACGAGGTCAAAACCTGCTTCCTCCAGGGCGGTTCGTGCGAGCGCGTTATCTACGCCGCACAACGCAACGCGCGGCTCTTCCGCAGATCGCCTTATCCAGCCGCCAAAGCGACGCTCCTCAACGAAGGTCTGGAAGCCTCGCTCCTCAAGCCAATCCGAGACGACACGGCCCTTGCGACGGCCAATATCTTTCCTGAATGAAAGAGGCGATGTGCTGTCGTTGGATGGCGCGATGCGGTCGAAGTCTTGCAGCACGAGGGTCGCCTTCTGCGGCTCGCCGTAAGGGAGAGCCGATAGCAGCCATGCGAAGGCCTGCCCGAGATTTCCAAGGCCGATGATCCACAGGCTGGAGGGCAGGTAAGCCAGGCGCGGCTCGCTGGGATCGGAGACGAGCCAGTCCTGACCCGGCCGCCAAAGCGAAAGGCCGTGCGCGCGCCGACCCGCAAGCAAGTGATCGCCTGCGCAAAATGCAAACGCTTCGGCGGCGCACACCGCCGCCGCGAGCATGGGGGCCAATTCCATTCCGGAAGTTTCGTCGAGTTTTGCCGGATGACCCGACATCACGACGCCGCCACGCCACCCCTCCCATGTTACACGCCACGCCGGGCGTATGGCGGTGGCAGCGCTGCCAATCATGGCTTGCGGCCAGTCTGGTGGCGGCGACGACGTGATCGTCCCTCCGAGCTCGGTGACCGCATCGGCGAGAGACGAAGCTCTCGAAAGTGTCGACACACAAGAGGCGCCCTTGGGAATCCCGCACACATGGACGCCGTTGAGCAGTGTTCGGCGCGCAAGATTGACGAGGGTGAGCAATGCCGCCTGGTGCAAGGGACTGGTGGCAAGCTCGGGCCCGACGTGGACAACGAGGCCAAACGACTTGAGGATAGCGATGGCTTCCTCGTGCGTGGACGCGCGCCCATTGTCCATGAAATACTTGGCGGTGCGATGCAGTTCGGTGTGATCGATTGGTATGGACATCGTTAACTCCAGAAGCCGGTGTAAAGAAAATGCGGTGCGCGCGCGGGACTGTGGTCCAGCCAAGCGTGGTCACCCCGGTACTCGTAGATGCCCATGCGCTTCGGATTGATGGGCCAGCGGCCGAAATCTGGGACGATGAGCGCAATGTGGCCTTGGCGCGCCACCATCGGATTGGTTCGGTCGGAATCGCTTTGGAACCCGGCTCCCGGATGCGTGTGAACGTCGGCGACCACGGAGAGGCGGCGCTCGCGGCAAATCGCCCAAAGCTTCGCAAAAGCATCCGCATGGAGCACGCAGACGCCCGTAGCATAGGCTCGCGGATCGAGTTCGTCGTAGAACACGATCTGCTCCACCTCGCGCCGCGCCCCGTGCGTCGCTCCGAGGAGGAACGCACCAGCCTCGTGGCGGCGTTGGCCGCGCCGATCAAGTTCGGCAACAAGCCCGCGCCAGCGGTGTGATGAACAGCAAAGGCGATGTTCAGGCGCCCACCACGCCCGAATAGTCGCTATGATTGAAGAGATCATATAGTTGCTCCAAGTAGCAGATGATGCCGCGCGCGGGGTTCCACATGCGGCTCGGGTATTTGATTGGCCAGTCGTGATGGCCCTCGATCGAAAGACGGTCGCATGGCAGGTACAGGCACTGGCCGAACTTCCAGTCAGGGCGAAACACCGCCACCACATGCGTCGGCCCGGTCGGCCATCGCGACGGGGGCAACGGCGCATCTCGGCCGAGATCCCACGGCTGCGCGGTAACCGGGGTCTGGCGGTAGCCAGTGCACTCGAAACGGAAGCCGAACTCGTCGGGTGCGTTCGGGCGCGCCGGGGCACTCACTGCGATGATGACGTAAGGGCAGCGCAGCGAGAGAAAGCGCCAACGGCCCTCGGCTTCGCCGCAGCGAAATTCCGCTGCGGCGAGATCCTGATCGAGAAGCAAGCGATCCGGGGGGATTGGCGCGTTCATGTTAGCCTTCCACCCGCTTTTCAGGGACGAAGTCGAAGCACACCGTGCACTCATGCCCCTTGGCGACCTGATGCAGCGGAGTATCGCTTGAGGGGCGATCACTGGACTTGCAGAGTTGCAAGACGTGCTCGGCGGCGTCCTTGGGGCTGACGTGAAAATGCTGCGCCGCCCACGCCTTGACCGCGCGAACGCGCGCGCCGGGAGCGAACGCATGCTTGGCGGTCTTGTCGAGATAGTGAATGGTCACCTCAATCTGCTTGCACCGGCTGACGTGAACACGGCAGCCATGCTTCAGATGCGCGACCGGCTCATGATGCGGGCCGGATTCATGTTTTTCGACCTCGTCGATGAATACGAACGTTTCATCGTCGACCTTGATGCCCAGCGTTTCGAGAGCCAGGTGCAGTTCCCCGAGCGTGACGGCTTCGGCGAGCTGGAGTTCGCGCAGGCCCGGAGTGCCGTGAACCTGAACAAAGATAGCGAGGGTGGACATGGATGCTTTCTCCTGAATGGGGTCCGTGATGGACCGTCATAGAGAAAGCGATGCGAGCCGCTAAAAAGCGGAAGTCAGCCGTGACAGGTAAAATAGCAGGGGCAATTAGGACAAGAACGGTCGTCGCTCGGATCGGGCTCAAAC
>JBOHIT010000385.1:0-5676 GCA_050726155.1 Bradyrhizobium sp. | reverse complement strand
TCCCGGCTCAAGGCCGGGACGACGTGGATGGAGAATCGCACCTATCTCATTTCGCCAGCAGGCGCGCTTTCATATCGCCCATCGCCTGCGCGAACACCTTGACGTCGTCGAGCGCGCGCGCCAGCACCAGCGCGCCCTGAATGGTCAGCAGCGCATCGGCGGAACGCCGCCGCGCCACACCTGCACTGAAGCCGGCGCGTCGCAGCGTCTGCGTCAACGCCTCGTGCCAGCGGCTGAAATAATCCTGCACTTGCGCCGCAAAAATATCCCGCGACGCGCCGAGCGCAATGACGCCGACCAGGCAGACGCGATGCCCCGAACGGAAATAGCGGTCGACGCCCACCGTCATTTCGGCAATCGCCTGCGAGAGATCGTCCGATATGCGCAGCGGCGCGAACACGTTGACCTCGAACCAGTGATCAATCTCGGCCAGCACTTCCGCGGCCATCTGCGCTTTGCCGTCGGGGAAGAAGTGATAGAGGCTGCCTTTGCCGAGACCGGTGGCCTTGCCGATCAGCGCCAGCGTCGCGCCTTCATAGCCGTGGCTGCGGAACACCTCCGAGATCAGCGGCAACAGGTCAGCGCGCTCGGCAGCGGTTTTTGCCATGGCGCCGCTAGAACGGGCTCTCGCTCAATCCCGGGACGTCCGCCGGACGCGGACCGGGAGCGGCCCAGTGAAAACGCCGGTCTTTTTCCGCAATCGCGTGATCGTTGATGCTGGCCTCGCGCCGGCGCATCAGGCCGTGCTCGTCGAACTCCCACTGCTCGTTGCCATAGGAGCGATGCCACTGCCCGGCGTCGTCGTGCCATTCATATTGAAAGCGCACCGCGATGCGGTTGGCGTCGAACGCCCAGAGATCCTTGATCAGGCGGTATTCATGCTCCTTCGCCCATTTCCGGGTGAGGAATTCAACGATCGCATCACGGCCCTTAAAAAATTCGGCGCGGTTACGCCAGCGGCTGTCCTCGGTATAGGCCAGCGAGACGCGGACGGGATCGCGCGAATTCCAGGCGTCCTCCGCCATGCGGGCTTTCTGGGCGGCGGTCTCTCGCGTGAACGGCGGCAATGGCGGGCGCGACATGAAGTTCTCCAGCTTTGAACGGCACCGGAGATTGTACCGATCGGTACAGAGAGTCAAGTGAACCGCAAGATCAAATCAAATCGGCCTTCATCAACTGCCGTAACGATTTCGGGATCGGCTGGGCCCGTCCCTCGCAGATGAAAGCGACGCGCACTTTCGCCGCGACCAGCACGACGTCGCCGCGCCGGACCTCCTGCCCCAGCGTGATCGAGGCGCCCTTCACCGCGATCGGCCAGGTCACCACGTCGAGCAGATCGTCCATCCGCGCCGGCCGCAGGAAATCGATTTCCATCGAGCGCACCACGAAGGCAAAGCCCGGCGTCTCCGCCTGCGCCGCTTCGAACAGCGCGTGCTGATCGGCGCCCATCAAGCGCAGATGGTTGGTGCGGCCGCGCTCCATGAAGCGCAGATAGTTGGCGTGATAGACGATGCCGGAGAAATCCGTGTCCTCGTAATAGACGCGGACCTGCATGTGGTGGCGGCCGTCGCGGACCGCGCCGTCGATGTGGGGTAAGGTCAATTGCGGCCCTCGATCGCCTGGAAAGCCATCGTTTTGCGCAAAATTGGCTTCCCGCGCAAGCGTAGCGGCAAGCTGCGGCGTATTACGCCACGGCCGGCGCCTGCCCGCCCAGCGTCACCAGCACGATCTCAGGGGGAACGCCGATGCGGAACGGGATGATGCTGCAGCCGAGGCCGCCGGAGACGACAATGTCGTGGTTCATGCGGAGGTGGCCATAGGCGAGACTCTGTCCCGACGGCGACACCGGCGACCAGCCGAACAGGCGCACCTGGCCACCGTGCGTATGCCCGGAGAGTTGCAGCGCCACCCGCGACGGCACCCGCTTGGCAACGTCAGGCTCGTGCGCCAACAGGATGACGGGCGCATCATCGGTAATCTTGGCGAGCGTCGCTCCGAGATCGTCGACGCCGATGCGCCGCACCGGCCGGAAGCGGCGCGCCGGAATATAGGCGAGCTGATCGCCGAGGCCGGCCAGCCAGAACGGCCGCCCGTCCTTGGTCAGGCGTTTGGCGTCGTTTTCGTAAACCGGAATCCCCGACGCCTCCAGCGCGCGGCGGGCAATGGTATGGCCAGCGCCTTCGCGCTGCACTTGCTTGTCTTCCCACCAATCGTGATTGCCGAGAATGGCGTGCACGCCGAGCGGGGCCTTGAGCCCAGCGAGCACGCCCGCCCATTCACTGGCGGGAATGAAGCGGGTCACCTTGCGGTGTCCGGCCACATAGTCGCCGAGCATAACTGTCAGGTCGGCATTCAGCGCGTTGGTTCGCTCGACGATCCCCTGGATCCGGTCGAGCGACATCCAGGGATCGCAGGCGTGCAGGTCGGTGATGACGGCGATCTTGAGCTTGAAATCGGCCGGCCATTGCCGCGGGACAAGATCGTACCGGGTGACACGAAGCTGCAGCACGGGTTCGGAGAACCCGTAAGCCGTGGTCGTGACGCCGAGCGCGCCGAGGCCACCAAAGAGTTTAAAAAAATGCCGCCGGGAAATCATGAATGGTCAATTTGTGATGCATCGCAAACATGGTCAGGGATTGGAGCGGAATTGGGGTACGTTTGTGCAGTTCGTCTGCAGTTGCAATTAGGGTAACCCGCGAAGGCAACATCTTCCGTTAGTGCAAGGTTGTGACGATCTGGTTCGAAGCGTCAGTCGTCGCTGTCGCCGCCACCGAACAATCCGAATTGCGCCGGGTCGCGCGCGGGCTCGGCGAGGCCGAGATGCTTGAAGGCGTGCGAGGTCAACAGCCGGCCGCGCGGTGTGCGCTGAAGATAGCCGCACTGGATCAAAAACGGCTCGATGATGTCTTCGATCGCGTCGCGCGGCTCCGACAGCGCCGCCGCCATGGTCTCGACACCGACGGGCCCGCCGCCATAGTTCAGCGCGATGGTCGAGAGATAGCGCCGGTCCATCGCATCGAGGCCGGCGGCATCGACCTCCAGCGCGCTCAGCGCGTGGTCGGCGATGCCTCGATCGATTGAACTCGCGTCCGCAGCGGAAGCAAAATCCCGCACCCGGCGCAGCAGCCGGCCGGCGATGCGCGGCGTGCCGCGGGCGCGGCGCGCAATCTCGTTGGCGCCATCAGGCGTCATGCCGATATTGAGCACGCGGGCGCCGCGGGTGACGATCTTCTCCAGTTCCTCCTCGGTGTAGAAATTCAGCCGCACCGGAATGCCGAAGCGGTCGCGCAGCGGATTGGTGAGAAGTCCCGCGCGCGTGGTGGCGCCGACCAGCGTGAATTTGGCCAACTCGATCTTGACCGAGCGCGCCGCCGGCCCCTCGCCGATGATCAGATCGAGCTGAAAATCCTCCATCGCCGGATAAAGCACTTCCTCGACCGCCGGGCTGAGGCGATGGATTTCGTCGATGAAGAGAACATCGCGCTCTTCGAGATTGGTCAGAAGTGCTGCGAGATCGCCGGCCTTGGCAATCACAGGGCCGGAGGTGGCGCGAAAGCCGACGCCGAGTTCGCGCGCCACGATCTGCGCCAGCGTGGTCTTGCCGAGGCCGGGAGGACCGACGAACAGCACGTGATCCAGCGCCTCGTTACGCTTGCGCGCCGCCTCGATGAAGATTGAAAGGTTCTTGCGCGCCTGCGCCTGGCCGACGAATTCGGACAGCAATTGCGGGCGCAGCGCGGTGTCGCCGACATCGTCGCTGCGGCGCTCGGGGGTAACGATGCGGGAGGGTGTGTTCATGTGACAATGCTAGCACGATGCAGGGGTTTCGCGAGCCACCAGCACATGCTGGCAGGAATGACCGCCAGCACGGTGAGGATCGCTGACAGCGTCAGCGCCTGTCGTGCTGACCGGACATCCGGCAAAATCACGGCCGATTGTTCCGAGGGCACCACCCATATGCCGAAGACGACGAAGCCGGCAACCGCAATGCCCGCGGCAAGCCACGC
Organism: Bradyrhizobium sp.; assembly: GCA_050726155.1. Taxonomy (GTDB): domain Bacteria; phylum Pseudomonadota; class Alphaproteobacteria; order Rhizobiales; family Xanthobacteraceae; genus Bradyrhizobium. The sequence continues at coordinate 1,669 of JBOHIT010000385.1, read as the reverse complement.
CATCCAGATCATGTTGACGCCGCCATAGACCGCGGCCAACGCGAACATCAGGCCGGCCGCGACCGATGGCAGGAACGCCGCGAGCGCGGTCGCGAGTGCAAGCAGCGCTATCGCTACCGATGCCATCGTACGCAGCGCCTCCAGTTCGAGAAGTGCGAGGAACATCTGCAATAACGCGGCTCCGAGTCCGACCACGAGCAGCGAAACCAGCGCCGCGAGCATCAACGGTCCAGCAATGGAAAAAATCACGACGATGCCGATCGCGCGCGCAAAACGCCCGACGATGGCGCCGGCGGAATAATCGCGACCGCCGTTCACTTCGCCAATTCCTTCAACCCCAACCGAATGAGTTGCGCCGTCTCGGCCCCTTCGCCGGCACTGCGTGATGCGGACGCAATCGCCGCTGCCGCCTGCGGCTGGCCGTAGCCGAGATTGACCAGCGCCGAGATCGCGTCCGTGACCGGCCGCGGCGCGCGGTCATTGTCGATCGCGCCGGAGAGATGCACGAGCGCCGGATCGACATTGGCAAAGGCCGGCGCCTTGTCCTTCAGTTCGGTGACGATGCGCTCGGCCACTTTCGGCCCGACGCCCGGCGTGCGGGTCACTGCGGCCTTGTCGCGCAGCGCAATCGCGTTGGCGAGTTCGGCCGGCGGCAGGGTCGAGAGCACCGCCAGCGCCACCTTGGCGCCGACGCCCTGCACGGTCTGCAGCAGGCGAAACCATTCGCGCTCGATATCGCCGCGAAAGCCGAACAGCTTGATCTGGTCTTCGCGCACATAAGTTTCGATCGACAGCACCGCGGCCTCGCCGGGCGCAGGCAGCGCCTGCAGCGTGCGCGATGAGCAATGCACCTGATAGCCGACGCCGCCGACGTCGAGGATCACGTAATCCTCGCCGTAGGAGTCGATCAGGCCCTTGAGTTTGCCGATCATAGGCCGGCCACCCTCAGTCGCAGCGCCGTGCCGGCGCGGTGATGCGCGTGCGTGATCGCGATCGCCAGCGCGTCGGCGGCGTCGGGGGATCTCGGTTCGGCTTTCGGCAGCAGGATTTTCAGCATGACGGCGATCTGGTTCTTGTCGGCGTGGCCGGCGCCGACCACGGTCTTCTTGACCTGGTTGGGAGCATATTCGGCAACCGCAATGCCGAACATTGCCGGCGCCAGCATGGCAACGCCGCGGGCCTGGCCGAGTTTCAGCGTCGCGACGCCGTCCTTGTTGACAAAGGTCTGTTCGACCGCGGCCTCCATGGGGCGAAAATCGCCGAGCACGGCGGCAAGCCCTTCATGGATCGCGAGCAGCCGGTTCGCCAGCGGCAGATCGTCCGGCGGCTCCACCGAGCCGCAGCCGATGAAGACGAGGCGATTGCCCTCGGTCTCGATCACGCCCCAGCCGGTACGGCGCAGGCCGGGGTCGATACCGATGATCCGGATGGGTTGGCGAATCGGAGGCGATGTCATGGCCTGTGATAACGCCAGAGCCGGGTGAACGAAACATAAAGAGAACAATCATCCCCGCGAAAGCGATGATCCTGAGCCATCGGACGTGCCCCGGACGCTGCGCAGCGCGTTAGCGGTGCGCTGCAGAGCCGGGGCCCATCGATTGGCCGCGATGTGGGTCCCGGCTCTGCGGTGCCTCGTGAAGAACGCTGCACCGCGTCCGGGACACGAGTT
>JBOHIT010000384.1:0-4130 GCA_050726155.1 Bradyrhizobium sp. | reverse complement strand
GCCTTGAGCCGGGACCCATAACCACCGGCTTCAATAATAATAAGAAGGTGTTGGCGATTCTGTCCGAACGAGAGTTCACGGCGTGTGGGTCCCGGCTCAAGGCCGGGACGACATCGGGCCCTAATCGATCTTCCTTGCCTCTTCCGGCAGCATGATCGGGATGCCGTCGCGGATCGGGTAGGCGAGCTTGGCGGAACGCGAGATCAGCTCCTGCCTTGTGGTGTCGAATTCCAGCGGGCCCTTGGTGAGCGGGCAAACCAGGATTTCCAGCAGTTTCGGATCGACGGTGCTGTCGAGGCGTTCGGGCGAGGCGTTCATTAACAGTCTCCAGCTTGGCGTGTCCCTTAGCACATCAAAGCGGAAGCTGTCATCGCGCCGCCATCCGCAGCATCTCGTCGAGCACGGCCTGTTGCTGCGCCTTCGGCAGCGGCTGGTCGGACAGCGCAAAACCGAGAAACGCCCAATAAAGGATTTGCGCGCGGGCGCGGGCGACCTCCGCCGATAATCCGGACTGCGTCAAAAGGCGCTCGACATAGCCAAGCCGGCGGCGGTCGATCGCCTGCACCGCGGTGCGCGCCGCAGGATCGACGCTGGCCCAGGTGCGGACCGCGTTCTCGATCGCCAGCCGTTCGCCGAACACCCGGCGCAGCAGCACTTCGAGCGGATTTTCGCCGCCGGAGGCGGCCTCGACGCCGGCGATGATCTGTTCGGCGGCGATCTCGCGCCATTGCTTGAGGATGGCGGCGTGAAACGCGCCGATATCGGCGAAATGCCAATAAAAGCTGCCTCGCGACACCCCCATCGCCTTCGCCAGCGGTTCCGCCTTCAGCGCGGTGAAGCCACCTTTCGCCAGCGTTTTCAGGCCCTGGTTGATCCAGTCCTGTGCCGAGAGTTGATCGCCCATGTTCCCGTCCTGTGTCATCTTACCATACACTACTGTATTGACATTCGCCAAGCGGCGCGACATAACCATACACAGCTGTATGGAGGCTGTTTCGATGCGCGATCTCATCCTGCAATGCGCCGGCGTCGCCGGAATAGTGGTGTCCATCATTCATGGCGTGCTTGGCGAGACCAAAGTCTTCGCCAAAGCGACGATCCAGCCGGAGAGCCTGCGCACCTTGATCCGGCTGGTGTGGCAGGCCGGCACGGTGGCCTGGATCGGTGGCGCCGTGTTGCTGATCGCAGCACCGTACATGGGATCGGAAAGCGCGCGGCACTGGATCGTCATCACGGTCATCGCGATTTACGTCTTTGCCGCCGCGGCAAATGCATGGTGGTCGCGTGGCCGCGGTTTTGGTTGGAAAGCGCTTGGCGTCGTCGTTGTGCTGGCGGCTGCGGGTTACTAGGCGGCTTCCGGTGCCGCCATGTTCTGGGTCGGTGGAAGGAGAAGGACGATGGAGGAACGCGTCAAGGTCAGCATCGAAGACGGTGTTGCCGACGTCAGGTTGAACCGCGCGGACAAGATGAATGCGCTCGACGCCGACATGTTCACCGCCATCGCCGAAACCGGCGCGCGCCTCAAGCGGGACAAAACCCTGCGCGCTGTGGTGCTCTCCGGCAAGGGGCGCGCGTTCTGCGCCGGGCTCGATGTTGAAAGAATGGCCGCGGTGGCTGATGGCGGCAGCCTGCTTCCGTTCGAAGGTCTCGACCGGCGCACGCATGGCGTCGCCAATTTCGTCCAGCACATCGTCTGGCTATGGCGCGAGCTCCCCGTTCCCGTGATCGCCGCCGTTCACGGCATTGCGGTGGGCGGCGGCTTCCAACTCGCCCTGGGCGCCGACCTGCGATACGTCGCACCGGGCGCGCGGCTCGGCATCGTCGAGGCGAAGTGGGGATTGGTGCCCGATATGGCCGGCACCCAGCTGATGCGTCATCTGGCGCGCGAAGATGTGGTGCGCGAGCTCACCTACACCGCACGGATTTTTTCCGCCGAGGAGGCCGTTGCGTACGGGCTCGCGACGCGATTGGAAGTAGACCCCAGAGCGGCAGCCCTGGCCACGGCGCGCGAGATCGCAGCCCTCAGCCCGCACGCGATCCGCGCCGCCAAGCGGCTGCTCAACCAAGCCGTCGCGTGTGATGCCGAAACAAGGCTCACCGCCGAAACGACAGAGCAGAAAGCGTTGCTCGGCAGCGCCAATCAAATCGAGGCGGTGCGGGCCAGTCTCGAAAAGCGCCTGCCGAACTGGGTCAATCCATGAATACGAAACCGGCGCTCACGCTCGCCGACCTGATCGCGGCGAACGCGTCCGCCGGATTGAACAGGCAGGCGGGATTCGAAGTTGTCATGGCCGAAAATGGCGTCGCTGAAATCCGGATGCCCTGGAATGATGGCTTCACCCAATATGCCGGCTACCTCCACGCCGGAATGATCGCGGCCCTGCTCGATACCGCCTGCGGATTTGCCGCCACCGTCGCCGGCGGGGTGATGGCATCCCACTTCTCGATGAACTGCCTGAGGCCGGCGGTCGGCCGTGCCTTTGTCGCGAAAGGCACGACGGTGAAGGCCGGCCGCAAACAGATTTTTGCCAAGGCGGAGCTGTTCGCAGAAAATGAACAGGGTGAGATGTCGCTGGTTGCAACGGGCGAAACGCTGATGGTTCCGACCAGCGGTTGATTGGTCGAGGAGTATCCTTCGTCGTCATGCCCGGCCTTGTGCCGGGTATCCACGTCTTCCTTGATCGAGGGAGCAAAGACGTGGATGGCCGGGTCAAGGCGAGCGGAAGCGACGCCGTCCTTCGGACGGCTATGCCCGGCCATGACGGAAAAATTGGAGTCCTACTGCAGCCCCGTATCGCCGCTGGTGCGCTTCTTGGCGAGATCCATCTCGGTGACGGCGATCAAAATTTCCGCGCGGGTCTTCAGGTCAGGCGCTTCCAGCATCGCCTGCTTTTCGGCGGGGCCGTAAGGCGACATCATCGCGAGCGCATTGACCAGCGCCTCGTTGGGGGCGCTCTCGATGCCTTCCCAGTCGACCTTCAGATTATTGGCTTTCAGAAAATCGGTCAGCACTTCCAGCAGCGCGGCGCGGTCGACGGCGTCCTCGCCCTTGCGCGCGGTGAAGTCGTCGATGAAGGGGAAGTAGTCCACCTTGCACTGCCGGTAGGCGGTCAGAACCGTCATTTCCTCGACCACCCGGAAGCGCGCGACGCCGGTGAGTTCGAGGATGTAGCGGCCGTCGCCGGATTCGGCGAGCTGGGTGATGCGGCCGACGCAGCCGACCTTGAACAGCACCGGCCGTGCTTCGTCCCTGGAGTGGGAAATATCCGGCTGGATCATCCCGATCAGCCGGTGGCCGTCGCGCAAGCTGTCGTCGACCATCGCCAGATAGCGCGGCTCGAAAATATTCAGCGGCATCTGGCCGCGCGGCAGCAGGAGCGCGCCGGGCAGCGGGAACACCGGGATGATTTCGGGAAGTTGGCCGGGTCCGCGGTATTCGGCATTGATCGGCATCTGCGGTCCCGGCCTATTTCATGCGAGGATGAGGTTATGAAAACAGAATCGTCGACAGCCGCCTGCGTCCATCCACGGTTGCTTCATCCGCGCCGCCCCACGCTTCGAAGAACTGCACGAGCTGCTTGCGCGCACCATCCTCGTTCCATTTGCGATCGCGCTTGACGATTTCCAGCAACTGGTTGGTCGCCTCGGCGCGGTTGCCCTGCGCGTTGAGCGCGGTCGCCAGATCGAATCGGGCCTGATGATCGAGCGGGTTTGCGGCGACTTTCTGTTCCAGCTCGGTGACCGGGCCGACGGCTTGCGCCTGCTCGGCCAGTTCGATCGCGACCTGCACGGCCTTGACGGCCGCGTCATTACGTTTCGATTCCGGCACCATCGCGATGGTCTGCTTGGCCTGCTCGATCGCGCCCGTGGTCACGTAACATTTCGCGAGGCCCGCAAGTGCTGCGATATTGGTGGAATCCAGCGAGAGCACTTCGGCGTAAATCGGCGCGGCGGCAGGCGCATCGCCTTCCGCCAGCACGGCTTCGGCCTCTTGCAGGATATCGGCGATGTTCGGCTCGCCCGGTGCGGCCATGCCCTTGGTCAGCTTGTCGATGAAGGCGGTGACCTGGCTCTCCGGCACCGCGCCCATGAAACCGTCGGCGGGCTGGCCGTTGACGAAGGCGATCACG
>JBOHIT010000383.1:0-10105 GCA_050726155.1 Bradyrhizobium sp. | reverse complement strand
GCCGAGATCATGCCGATGATCAGCGCCAGGAACACGTTCGGAAATCCGGCTCGGGTCAGGAGGTAGGCGGCGACGAAGCCGCCGGTACCGTAAAACGCCGACTGGCCGAACGACAGCAATCCCGTATAGCCGAACAGAATATCGAATCCGATACCGAACAGGCCCCAGACCAGGATGCGGTTGACGGTATTGGGCGCGAAGCCGAGATACGGCAGCATGAACGGCGCGAGGATCAATCCGGCCGCCGTCAATAATTCGATCAGATAACGATTCTGCCTGGGCATCAGATCGCGGCCTTCATTCGCGACCTGCACTACCGAGCAGGCCGTAGGGCCGCACGACCAGAACCAGAGCCATCGCCGCGAACAACATCACATAGGCGTAGCCGGGGTTGAACATCGACGTGATGCTGATAATCTCGCCCGCAATCAGGCCGCCGAGAATGGCGCCAGGAAACGAGCCGACGCCGCCGATCACCACCACCACGAAGGTCTGAACCAGGATGTCGTCGCCGATACCCGGCGTCAGCGACACCACCGGCGCATTGACGATACCTGCAAAGCCGGCCGCCATCGCGCCGATGCCGAACACGATCATGAACACACGATAGACGTTGATGCCGAGCGCATCGACCATGACCGAGTCTTCGATGCCGGCCCGCACGATCATGCCGATCCGTGTGCGGTAGAGCACCACAAACAGCGAGGTCAACGCGACCGCGATGATGCCCACCACGGCCAGCCGGTAGGTCGGATAAAACAGGAATCCGAGCGAGGTGATGCCGGCAAACAACGGCGGCGGCGGCACGATCTGCGACTGACTGCCGAACATGAAGCGTATCAGCTCGACGAAAACGATGCCGAGACCGAACGTCACCAGAAGCTGGTCTTCATGCGGCCGGCTGTAGAAATGCCGGATGATGACGCGTTCCATCAGGATGCCGAGGACGGCCACGAACAGCGATCCGGCGATGACGGCGACGATGAAGGACCCGGTATAATTATAGGCCACATAGCCGGCATAGCCGCCGATCATGAACATCGCGCCATGCGCCAGATTGAGAACGCCCAGCGTGCCATAAATGATGGTGAGGCCCGACGAAATCAGCGCCAGCAACGCGCCGAGCGCCAACCCGTTGAAGACCTGCGAAACAAAGTTGGGCCAATTGATCATGAACGGCAATCACAAGAGTTGAGTCATCGAGCAAACCCGCCCGGGCGTATTCGCGCAAAAAGCGCGCGCCGCAGGCGCGTGAACGGCCCACGGCGCGCCAGGATCCCAAATTGGCTCAGGTATAGTCGCCGAGCTTGCAGCCGAAGGCGTCGGGCTTCTGCATCAGATCCTTGCCGGGAATGATATCGACGATGTCGTAGTAGTCTTCCTTGCCTTTCATGTCCTTTTGCTGCTTGCCCTTGACGATGATCACCGGGCGGATGCACTGGTGGTCTTCCTTGCGGTAATGCACGTCGCCGACCAGTGACGGAATGGTCTCTTCCTTCTCGTAGATCTTGATGACATCCGGGGGATAGAAGCTGCCGGCTTCCTCGACCATGCGGGCCCAGTGCACGAAGCTGATATAGGCGTTTTCGGCGCCCCACTCCGGCTTGTAGCCGTTTTTCTTCTCGAACGCGGCGTTGAACATTTTGGCTAGCGGGAACCTGTCCTCGACCGTCCACCAATAGTCGGTAGCCGCATAGACGCCCTGCATCAGGCCGCCGGTTTCCCGCGCCAGGAACGGCACCTGATACGGCACCACGAGCTTCATCTTGTCGAGCACGCCGAATTGCTTGGCCTGCTGGATCGACAGCACCGCGTCGTGACCCCAGTTGACGTTGACGAGAAGGTCGGCGCCGGAATTGGCCACGTTGAGCAGGTAGGACGAGAAATCCGGCGCGCCGAGCGGCGAGACCTGGTTGGTCACCGTGGTCCAGCCGTCATTCTTGGTATTGTCCTGCATCGACTTGGTGACGGTGTGACCGTAGGTGTAGTCCGGCGTCATGTACGCCACTTTCTTGTTCTTGCCGAATTCCTTGACAAGAACCGGCGCAATTGCCGCGGCCGCGGTCTGGCCGAAGAAATTCTGACGCACGCCGTAGCGTACGCAATCCTTGCCGGTGGTATCGTTCGAGCCGGAGATGCCGCAGACGAACAGCACCTTTTCGCGTTGCGCCAGCTTGTTGAGCGCGACCGCAACCGCACTCGACGTGCCGCCGGTGATCATCACCGCCTTGTTCTCGGAGATGAAGCGCTGTTGCGCCTGGACGGCTTCGTTCGGCTTGGCGGCCGAATCCGCGACGCCATACTTCAACTCCTTGCCGAGCACGCCCTTCCTGGTCTTCGGCGAGATCTTCCTGACCAGCTCATTGCCTTCGTTGATGTGCTCGATCGCGAGCTGGTATCCCTTGAGTTCGTCTTCGCCCTGCACGGCATAGGTGCCGGTGCGCGGCACAGAGATACCGATAAAAACCGACGAACCGGAAGAACCGGCCGGATAGGTGCCGAGCGCGGAATGGTCCTCGGCGAACGCCGGCCCGATCATGCCAAGCGGCAACAGCGAGCTGCCGACAAGCCCGGCACCGGCCTGCAGCAGGCTCCGGCGTGAAACGCTCAAACCCAAATCCAGTTCAAAATTCCTGCTTTTCATCACGCAATTCCTCCGAAGATTATTTTTTGACGCGCGCTTCCCCGCTCGCTGAATCAAGTCAATCAGCGGGCATGCCGACCGAACCTCGTCGGCCGGACTGCGCGAGTTCCTGCGTCTAGGAATTCCATTAAGGCCGACGCTGTCAATGTCACTTTCGTCGAACAAATGGCCAAAATAATATCGCTTTGCGATATATATTGATCTATCGTCTTACGATATATCGGCATATTGGCCGGAAACCCGCATGATGTGACGAATTGTCGTATCGAAAAGAATGCCGTCGATGAACGTCCGACGCCATTGCAGGACTTGAAAATGGCCCGGACCCTGAAGGCCGTGAAGGCAAGCGAGCGGCATTCCTGGCACGGCAGGATCGAGACGGATTCCGAGAACGAGGCCGTTTCTGCCCATCACGCCGTCGTACCCGCGCGCGCCAGGACCTCACTGTCCTCCATCAACGCGCGCTTCGGAACCCTGCCTGAAAAGACTCCCGCGATCCCCAAGGTCGGCGCGATTGCCGATCCCGACCGGCTCAGCGTTCGCGCCGAAAACGTCCTGAAGGAATTGGCGACAGAACTTGCCGGCGAAAACCCGCCCAAGGGACGTTGGATTCCGTCCGACAATCTGCTCCGAAAACTGACCTTCAAGTATCTCCTGACCGCGCGAAACTGCGGCCCCCAGACCATCGACGAAATCGTCCAATGGGCCGCAATGCGAGGGGTGATTATCCAGAGGCCGTTCTACGCCGGCAAATCGCTGGCGACGATGTGGCGCGACCTGATCGCCAAATGTTCGTCGGGCGAGTTCACGAAGGCCGAAATAGCCGAAGCGCTGGAGCGATCCATGCGCCGCAAGAACACGAAAATTCCCGTCGCCCTTCAGCGTATTCTTCTGCAGATATTGAGCGCCGGCAACTGATCCCCGATCCCCGGTATCGCGCGCTGCCGCGCCGGAGCGCCGACGTCATCGGTATCCGCCGGTGCAATCGCCTCGAATGCCGTGGTAGTGTGGCGAACCCGCGAACGATGTGCGGACCCTCGATTTTCAAACCCGCACGTGGAGGCGATGGTTGCTTCAGTCCAGGCCGAAAAAGCGACCGAAGACACCGGCCGATGCAGCCGGGCGGCGAACCAAGCGCAGCCCCGTTCAGGCGGTGGATTATGAAGCCCTCGCCCGCTTTCGCTATCAGCTTCGCCGCTTTCTGTCCTTCAGCGAAGCCGCCGCCCAGAAGGCGGGGCTGACGCCGCAGCAGCATCAGGCGCTTCTCGCCATCAAGGGCTTTTCCAGCCCGGACCCGATTTCCGTGGGCGAACTGGCGCAATTCCTGTTCATACGCCATCACACCGCCGTCGAACTGATGGACCGGATGACCAAGCTCAAATTGTTGAAGCGGATCGTGGATGATGCCGACAGCCGGCGGGTGCTGCTGAAACTGACGACCAAGGGTGAGCTGCGGCTGCAGACGCTTTCGAAGATACATTTCGAGGAGCTGCGGTCGGCGAGCCCCGCACTGGCCAAAATATTGCGATCGTTTCAACGGCCCCGAACGCGGTAGGCGGCGCGGCGCGTCCCCCCTCTCCCGCAAGCAAGGGGAGAGGGAGAAGGAAGCGCATCGCGCTACGCCGCGTTGCTGCCTTCCTGGCGGCTGGCTTCGAACAGGAACCAGGTGCGGCGCTCGGTCTCGTCGATGAAGAGTTCGAGCAGGCCGGCGGTGCCGGAATCGTCGTGGTCGTCGGCGAGCTTGTGGGCTTTGCGCATCGCGGCTGCGACGTGCTTGTTGTCTTCCATCAGTTCACGCAGCATTTCGCGCGGCGGGACGTAGCCTTCGTTGTTGTCCTGGATGGTCTGCAGCTTTGCGATCTCGCCGATTGAATGCAGCGTGGTGCCGCCGAGCTTGCGCACCCGTTCGGCGATCTGGTCGGTGGTGGCGAAAATCGCCTCCGACTGCTCATCCAGCATCAGATGATAGTCGCGGAATTGCCGGCCGGAAACGTGCCAGTGGAAATTCTTGGTCTTCATGTAGAGCGCGAAGGCATCGGCCAGCAGCACAGTGAGCGACGCCGAAATTTTGTCCACCGCGGCCTGCGGCAGATCGGTCGGTGTATCGAGATCGGGGGACACCTTTGCGGGTTTGTTGTTGGCTTTGCTCACGTTGAACCTTCCTGTTAGGAACCGGACACCGGCGGCAATGGACATTGGCCGTCGAACACCCTAACGCATCACTTTCCCGGCGGTTCCTGCGCCGGAACCCCTGTTTTGCCGGATGCAGCCCGATGGACGAATGGATCGACTATTACGATTCCACGCATACGATCTATGCGAGCAAGCTGCATCGCGACCTGCATTTTCAAATCATCGCGCGCGACATCATCGGCTACATCTCGTCCCCTGACACGGTGGTGCTGGACTATGTCTGCGGCGAGGCGCTGTCGGCGGCCAGGGTGGCGGACGCCTGCGCCAAACTCTACCTCGCCGAACCCGCCCCCGGTGTCCGCGGCCGATTGATCGCGCGCTTTGCGCCGAACACGAAAATCCGCGTCCGATCGCTGGATGATCTGCGCAAGATGGACGAGCAGTCGATCGATCTCGTCGTCATGAATTCGGTCGCGCAATACATGACGCCGGAAGAGCTGGATACCGCCTTCGCCGTCATCCGCCGGCTGCTGAAGTCGAGCGGACAACTGGTGGTGGGCGATATCCTGCGGCCCGAAGTCGGAATGGGCAGAGACGTGCTGGCGTTGTTGAAATTCGCCGGATCCCACGGCTTCCTGACCGACGCGCTGTACGGCCTTGCCTCGACCGCGCTGTCGGATTACCGGCAATTGCGCACCCGCGTCGGCCTGCAGCGCTACAGCGAAAGCGAAATGATCGCCAAGCTCGGCCGCGCCGGTTTTGCCGCGTCGCGGGCCCCTGCCAATATCGGTCACAATCCCTGGCGCATGACCTTCGTGGCGCGGCATCCGTTGCTGCGATAGCCTGAACCGGCCCGTTAGGGTTAATAGGCGGCAAGCATGGCTCACCCTCCCGTGATCGGGAATAGTCGCCGCGGCCCGGTGGCGGAAGTGTCAACGCGGGAACGGTGCATCGTTCTTTATCCTGGTTCAAGTCCAGGCCGGGCCTCCACGCTTCGCCCTGACGGGCTACGCGTGGCACAGCCACGCGAGACCGTTGGGTCGAAGTGTGTCCGGCGTAGCTTGAGCGTAGCGAAAGCGTAGACGGACTGGACCACACCATCGCTTGAAGGCCAAACTCCCCCAAAATGCCGGTTGATGGGGGCTTTTTGGGGGTTTCGCGGGTGCGGAATCTGGTCTAAAGACCACCCGCGCGCGAGGGTAACCCGCGCTCTTGGCTTAGGGGACGCGCAGCACGCGCGCCCTTTTTTTGTGCCCAAATTCCAGTCCGCGAGACCTGATGCCCAAAAGAACCGATATCTCCACCATCCTGATCATCGGCGCCGGCCCCATCGTGATCGGCCAGGCCTGCGAGTTCGACTATTCGGGCACCCAGGCGGTGAAGGCACTGAAGGAAGAGGGTTACCGGGTCGTCCTGGTCAATTCCAATCCGGCCACCATCATGACCGACCCGGAACTGGCGGACGCCACCTATATCGAGCCGATCACGCCCGAAATCGTCGGCAAGATCATCGAGAAGGAGCGCCACGTCCTACCCGGCGGCTTTGCGCTGCTGCCGACCATGGGCGGCCAGACCGCGCTGAACTGCGCGCTGTCGTTGCGCCGTCAGGGCACCCTCGACAAATTCGACGTCGAGATGATCGGCGCAACCGCAGACGCGATCGACAAGGCCGAGGATCGCCAGCTGTTCCGCGAGTGCATGACCAAGATCGGTCTGGAGACGCCGAAATCGCGGCTCGCCAATGCCTCGGCGCTGAAGAAGTCGTTCCGCGACAAATACCTTGCCGAGCGCGAGAAACTGTCCGGCGCAGCCCTTGAAGAACTCGAACGGCAATGGACCCTCGGCGAGAACGACCGCCGCAAGCGTTACCAGGAGCACGCCTTCGGCGAGGCGCTGATGGCGCTGTCCGAGATCGGTCTGCCTGCCATCATCCGGCCCTCCTTCACCATGGGCGGCACCGGCGGCGGCATTGCCTACAACAAGGAAGAGTTCCTCGACATTATCGAGCGCGGGCTCGACGCCTCTCCGACCAACGAGGTGCTGATCGAGGAAAGCGTGCTCGGCTGGAAAGAGTACGAGATGGAGGTGGTGCGCGATAAAAAGGACAATTGCATCATCATCTGTTCGATCGAGAACCTCGATCCAATGGGCGTGCATACCGGCGATTCCATCACGGTGGCGCCTGCCCTGACGCTGACCGACAAGGAATACCAGATCATGCGCGACGCCTCGCTGGCGGTGCTGCGCGAAATCGGCGTCGAGACCGGCGGCTCCAACGTCCAGTTCGGCGTCAACCCCGCCGACGGCCGCATGGTCGTGATCGAGATGAACCCGCGTGTGTCGCGCTCCTCGGCGCTGGCTTCGAAGGCGACGGGTTTTCCGATTGCAAAGGTCGCGGCAAAACTCGCGGTCGGCTACACGCTCGATGAAATCGCCAACGACATCACCGGCGGCGCCACGCCGGCCTCGTTCGAGCCGACCATCGACTACGTCGTCGTCAAGATCCCCCGTTTTGCGTTTGAGAAATTTCCTGGCGCCTCCCACACCTTGACGACGTCGATGAAGTCGGTCGGCGAAGTGATGGCGATCGGCCGCACCTTCCAGGAAAGCCTGCAGAAGGCGCTGCGCGGGCTCGAGACCGGGCTGACCGGCCTCGACGAAATCGAGATCGACGACCTCGGCCGTGGCGACGACAAGAACGCCGTCCGCGCCGCTTTGGGCACGCCGACGCCGAACCGTATCCTGCAGGTCGCGCAGGCGATGCGGCTCGGCTGGTCCAACGAGGAAATCTTCAACTCCTGCAAGATCGATCCGTGGTTCCTGGCCGAGATGCGCGGCATCGTCGACATGGAAGCCAAGATCAAGGCGAACGGCCTGCCCGGTAACGCGTTCGGCATGCGGACGCTGAAGGCGATGGGTTTTTCGGATGCGCGGCTGGCCGTGCTGGCCGAGAGCACCGAGGCCGAAATCACGGCAAAGCGCCACGCGCTCGGGGTTCGCCCGGTATTCAAGCGCATCGACACCTGTGCTGCGGAATTCGCATCGCCCACCGCCTATATGTACTCGACCTATGAATCGCCGTTCGCGGGCAGCGTCGCCGACGAGAGCGCGCCTTCGGACAAGAAGAAGGTCATCATCCTCGGCGGCGGACCGAACCGGATCGGCCAGGGCATCGAGTTCGACTATTGCTGCTGCCACGCCTGCTTTGCGCTGCATGACGCCGGCTACGAGACCATCATGGTCAACTGCAACCCGGAAACCGTGTCGACCGATTACGACACCGCCGACCGGCTGTATTTCGAGCCACTCACCGCAGAAGACGTGCTGGAGATCATTGCCACCGAACGCACCAACGGCACGCTGCACGGCGTGATCGTGCAATTCGGCGGCCAGACCCCGCTGAAACTGGCGCGCGCGCTGGAAGCCGCCGATGTGCCGATCCTCGGCACCTCGCCCGACGCCATCGACCTGGCCGAAGACCGCGACCGCTTCAAGCGCGTGCTTGACAAGCTGCGGTTGAAGCAGCCCAAAAACGGTATCGCCTACTCCGTCGAGCAGGCGCGGCTGGTGGCGGCCGATCTCGGCCTGCCGCTGGTGGTGCGCCCGTCCTACGTGCTGGGCGGCCGCGCGATGCAGATCATCCGCGAGGAAAACCAGCTCAACGACTACCTGCTCGGCACCTTGCCCGAACTGGTTCCGGGCGACGTCAAGGCGCGCTATCCCAACGACAAGACCGGCCAGATCAACACGGTGCTCGGCACCAATCCGCTGTTGTTCGACCGTTATCTATCCGACGCCACCGAGATCGACGTCGACTGCCTGTGCGACGGCAAGGACACGTTCATCGTCGGCATCATGGAGCATATCGAGGAAGCCGGCATCCACTCCGGCGATTCCGCCTGCTCGCTGCCGCCGCATTCGCTGGATGCGACGATGATCGGCGAGCTCGAACGGCAGACCCGCGAACTCGCGCTCGGCCTCGACGTGGTCGGCCTGATGAACGTGCAATACGCCATCAAGGACGGCGATATCTATGTGCTCGAGGTCAACCCGCGGGCGTCGCGCACCGTGCCGTTCGTCGCCAAGGTGGTCGGCACGCCGGTGGCGAAGATCGCCGCACGGATCATGGCCGGCGAGAAGCTCGCGGATTTCAATCTGAAGAAGCGCAAGCTCGGCCATGTCGGCGTCAAGGAATCGGTATTCCCGTTCGCGCGCTTCCCCGGCGTCGACACCGTGCTCGGTCCGGAAATGCGATCGACCGGCGAAGTGATGGGCATCGACCGCTCGTTCGAAGTCGCCTTTGCCAAGAGCCAGCTCGGCGGCGGCACCCGCGTGCCGCGCAAGGGCACCGTGTTCGTCTCGGTGCGCGAGAGTGACAAGACCCGGATTGTCGACGCGGTGCGGCTGCTGCACTCGCTCGGCTTCAAGGTGATGGCGACATCAGGCACCCAGCGTTTCCTTGCCGATTCGGGCGTGCCTACCGAAAAGGTGAACAAGGTGCTGGAGGGCCGGCCGCATATCGTTGACGCCATCACCAATGGCGACATCCAGCTTGTCTTCAACACCACCGAAGGCCCGCAGGCGCTGGCCGACAGCCGTTCGTTGCGACGGGCTGCCCTCTTGCATAAAGTGCCATATTACACCACTCTTTCAGGTGCTGTGGCGGCCGCACAGGGTATCCGCGCCTATCTGGGCGGAGACCTTGAGGTCCGCACCCTGCAGAGTTACTTTTCCGAAAACTGATCGTTCGCCGGGCCAAATTGCCCGCTAAACGATTGGCAATAAAGCCGGTATGGCTGGAACCCACCGCTCGTTTGCAGGTTGTATCGGCCCTTGACGGGGCCGAAAATTAATAGGCTGGCAGGCTCATGTTTGGGTCCGCAAGGCCCCGAATCGAAATCGAAGAGAGTGCCTCGTGCGCGCAACTTCAGGCGGCTCGCACGAGCGAAGGACGGAAGAGATGATGGAAAAGGTTCCGATGACCGCTGGCGGCTATGCCGCCCTCGAGGTCGAATTGAAACAGCGCCAGTCGGTGGACCGTCCGCGGATCATCGAGCATATCGCCGAGGCGCGCTCGCATGGCGACCTTTCGGAGAACGCGGAATATCACGCCGCGAAGGACGAGCAGTCCCACAACGAAGGCCGGATCGCCGAGTTGGAGGACAAGCTGGCGCGCGCCGATATCATCGACATCAGCAAGCTCTCGGGCGACACCATCATGTTCGGCGCCACCGTTACGCTGGTCGACGAAGACACCGACAAGAAAGCGGTGTGGCAGATCGTCGGCGAGCCGGAGGCCGATGCCAAGAAGGGCCGCATCTCCATCAC
>JBOHIT010000382.1:0-3307 GCA_050726155.1 Bradyrhizobium sp. | reverse complement strand
AGGCGATCCATGTCGATGCCCTTTTCGGCGAGCAATTCGCGGGCGCGCGCCTCGGTCAGCCGTGAACTGACTGATATCATCGCCTCGTGCGCTGGCATGAACTTGTCCTGGTATTTCGCGGCCAGCGCCATCCGCGCGGTGATCTTGGAAACTTCGCCGAGGATCGGCCAGTCCTTCAACACCCGGCGGATCTTGCCGTCATCCTGCACCACCTGCGCGATCTCGGGCGCGATCTTGCGGCAATAGGGACAATTATAATCGAACCATTCAACGATGCTGATGTCGCCATCGGGGTTGCCGGCCGCCGGGATATCGGGGTCGCGCAGCACCAGCGCCTCGGTCAGCACGTCGTCGTCATGCGCCAACGCCGAACGCGGCATTGCAGCGGTGCCGAGCAGGGCCGCGCCGGCGCCAAGCAGGCCGAGCGCTTCGCGCCGGCTGCGATCCGGATTAATTCCGGCTGGATTGTTCTGTTGGTTCATTATTGCTCTCGCGACGGCGTCATGACGGTCTACGCCCAAGATAGGGATATGTTACGCGCCAGCATATAGAGCGCCACCGCAATAATGACCACGGCGAACACAATGTTGAGCGCGCCACGGCGCTCGGCGAGGTGGCGCGCGGCGCGGGTGCCGGCCAATCCGCCGGCAATACCGCCCGCCACGAACAATCCGGCCAGCGCCCATGAGACCAGGCCCGACCAGGCATAGCTGGCGGCCGTGGTCATGCCGAAGGCGGTGACGGCGACCAGGGAGGAACTGACCGCATTCATGATCGGCATCCCCGTCGCCAGCATCAGCGCCGGCACGATCAGGAACCCGCCGCCGATGCCGAAGAAGCCCGACAGCGTTCCGGTCGCCAGACCGAGACCGACGATGGCCGGCATGTTGGACATCGAAATCTGGACGTCCGGCAGGCCGATCCGCGACCGCGTCTTCAGCATCAACAGCGCGATCACGATCATGACCAGCGCAAACAGCGCCAGCAGTTTCTGGCCGTCGACCATCTTGCCGATGATCGATCCGCCGAAGGCGCCGATCATCCCCGCTGCGGCAAACACCAGCGCGCAGGACCACACCACCGTGCCACCGCGCGCATGATTGGAAAGGTTTACAGCGGCGTTCGCGGCGACCGCAATCGCGCTGGTGCCGATCGCGACATGCGGTTCGGGCACGCCGACCACATAGACCATCAGCGGCACCGCCAGGATCGAGCCGCCGCCGCCGACCAGGCCGAGCGAAAACCCGACCAGCATCCCCGACGCCAGTCCCAACACGCTTTGCGTCGTGGAGATGATCAAGATGGAAGACTCACGTGCACGGCAAGACCATAGAAGGATTCTCTATAGACCACCATGTCAGCAGCACAAACCTGCACTGCAACAGAGCTCACCGTACCCGTGGCTTCCCGAGCGCAGAACGCCGTCAGGCGGGCGCGGAAACCTTATCCTGTAGTGGCGCGCTCGCGCGGCGCGGCAGCGCCATCAGCGTGCCGGTCATGGTCGCGACCAGGGTCTCGATGCCTTCATGCTCGGCGTAGGCCCTGCCCTCGCACACCGTGAGGGTACGGCCGGGCTTCACGACGGTGGCACGGAAGACAAAACGTTTCCCGCGCGCCGGCGCCAGCAAATTGGTCTTGAATTCGACGGTCAGGATGTCGGATCCGGCGGGCATCAGCGTGAAGGCGGCAATGCCGCAGGCGCTGTCGAGCCCGGCCGTGATGATGCCGGCATGCACAAAACCGTTCTGCTGGGTGAGGTCTGGCGAATAGGCCATCGCGAGGTCGACCGCACCCGGCTCCAGCCGCGCGATCGAAATGCCGAGCGTGCGCATCGCGATCTGGCGCTCGAACGTATCGGTCGCAATGGCGCGGTAATCCGGGTTTTTCGGCTGGAAGCGCGGCATATCGTTCATGCCGGCACCGCTTCGGCCGGGCTGAGATATCTGAGTGCGGCATTGCGGATCGCGGGCGCGAACGGCGTTGACTTGCGGGCCTGCCGGTCGAGGTGCACGCCTGTTATCTCGCTGGTCGCGGCGACCTCGCCGGTTTCGGCGTTGCGCATCTCATGCAGCATGCGGATCGACTTGTCGCTGATCGTCAGCAGCCGGCTTTTGATCTCGACGATATCGCCGGCCAGAAGCTCGCGCTTGTAGCTGACGTTCTGCTGCACGGCGGCCATGCCGCGGCCGGTTTCGCGCAAATAGGACGGCGTCAGGCCGAGCCGCGCGATCAAATTCCAAGTCGCCTCGTCGAACTTGCCGACATACCACATGACGTTCATGTGCCCGACGTGATCGCATTGCCACGGGTAGACCGTGCCGCGATAGGTCGCGTCCGTCTCCATCGTCTCGCTCCGCTTGTGTTTCTTGTGTTTTCGATTCCTGATACGGTAGCGTATCAGGGTGCGGACGGACTAGCAATACGGTACCGTATCAAGAATCGGTGAGGCGCTGACATGACCGACGGCAAGAGCGATAATCGCAAGCACGAGAATCTCAAGAACGAGATCTGGATCGAGGCCGGTTTGGCGGAAATCGCGCAGACCGGCATCGAGGGCGTGCGGGTCGAGGTGCTGGCGAAGAATCTCGGCGTCACCAAGGGCGGTTTCTATCGCCGCTTCCGCGATCGCGCGGCGTTGCTCGAGGGCATGCTGCAGAGCTGGCGCACCGGGCGCATTGCCGCGATCGAAAAACAGACCAGCCTCGACGGCGCCACCGCGCGCGAACGCCTGCGGGCGCTGATCGCGCTTTATTCGGAGCGGATGAATACCGAGGGCATGGCGGTGGAGCTTGCGATCCGGCAATGGGCGCGGTCCGACGAGGCCGCGGCCGCCGCAGTCGCCGGCGTCGATGCCGCGCGCCTGCAGAATGTCGGGCAACTCTATCGCGCGACGGGCCTGCCGACGGAAGAAGCCGATGCGCAGGCGTTCCTGTTTTACTGTTTCATCTTCGGCCAGAGCCTGCTGTTCCTCGAACGCAGCCCGCGCAAGCGCGCGCAACTGATCGCAAAATCGGCCGAGAAACTGCTGCCGGATGAAGGTTAGACGCGACCGGACGAGCCGGCCGCGCCCAATTCATTCGTCAGTTCCGCCAAGGCTCATGCCGCGGGTTTCAGCTTCTTGGTGCATTCGCTGTAATAGCCGCCGCCCTTCTGGATCCACTTCAGGCCGCCATTGCCGTTGGTGGTCTTGTTGGCGTTGTACTGATCGACGCAGGTGTGCATCCGCGCCTTGCCGGCGGTCTCCTTGGCGTATTTCGGATCCACGGCACTCGGATAGACCGCAGGTCCGGACGGCGCCGCCGGTGCG
>JBOHIT010000381.1:0-9803 GCA_050726155.1 Bradyrhizobium sp. | reverse complement strand
CATACAGGGCAGCGGAGAACATCCGACATTCCCTGCGCAATGGCTTTACGGCTTATAGCGTGCTCTCCCCGGAGAACGGCTCTTTTGCCTCCGTTGCGCCCTGAGAGGCAGTTGCCTCCAGGTGCATAGACGCCAGCACCGCGACGTCAGGACCACACGCCTTCGCCGTACGCGTCATGCGCCTTCGCCTTGCGCACTTCACGTCCACCGCATCCCACCGCACGTTCGTGGCGTTCGCGAGCGCCCCTCTTGTCGGGCGGGATGGGTGGAATCATAGCGCCGGTCTGACCTTCGGATAAAGCGAAATATTTTTGATTTTGGGGCTTGACACGATTTCCGTAAATCAGAAGCTGATTTGCCCCGGCTTCCGCCTTCGCTCGTTGAGCTACGGCGGACAAGTCGCCAAGGCTACGCCGGACGCCGCCGGCGGGCTAATTTTTTGCGCAATGACGATTTTTGCGGGGCTAAGTACTACGAGAACTTTCCCCACGCCCGCTCGGTACCCCACCATATCAGCCCGCTTCCTCCGAGGATGATCAGGCCGAGCGTTAGCCATCCAGGCATCCCAACGCCAACGAGCCCCGCGCCGAACACCATCACGGGCACGATCATGGTGAGATAGTAAGGTCCGGTGTAACGGCAGTGCGTGCGATTGCAGCGTCGCGCATTCAGCATGCAGGCTGCACCCATCCAGCCGAGAGCGATAACCCAGGCGGCGGTTCGCAGCGGTACAGCAACAAAGAAACCAGCGAGGATTGCGGCGAGCGGAATCCACCACGCGAGCAGATTGGTCCGTTTACTGCTGAGCCAGTCGCGTGAGGTTTCCATTGCCGGTTTGCTCATCGCTGGCTAGGTGCAACAAGGCGCGGCGCCTGGCTCGCCCGCGCGGACGGCTTGTATTGGCGGACACGGCACCGAGCCGTAGGAGCAGAACACGCAACAATCGCCCGACACCGGCTTCAGTTTTGTGCCGCAGCCGGTGCATTCATAGAAGAACTGACAGGCATCGGTCGGCATGGTCTCCGTCTTCGCAACAGCGCAGTGGGGACAGGTGATGGTCGATTGAAGAAGCATCGGATTAACTCTTGGGTGCGGACGGATAGCCTGCCTTGGTGGTCGCCGACGTCAGTTGGTTCACGTTGGCTTTGGCGTCGTCATAGATGACCGTTGCCGTTTTAGCTTTGAAGGAGACCGCAACCTTGGAGACGCCGGGGACGGCTTCCAGGCTGCCTTTGACGATGGACGGGCAAGCCGCGCAATCCATGTTGTTCACTGCCAACGTTATGGTCTTGTCCGCAGCAAACGCAGCCGATGAAGCCACGATGCTCATGGCGAAAGCCGCGTGGGCGAGAAATTTGCTCATAGGGACTCCTGTCAGGAATTGAGGAATAGCGGGGCGAGAAGGTCGAGGCCGAGCGCGGCAACGACAAGGATCGTGGCCAGGACGAGGCTTGTCTTGACGACGCGATTTGGCAGCGGACGCGCACATGCAGCGCCGTCGGCGCAAGCGCGCTTTGAGGATCGGTAGATCAGCCAATAACCGTAACCGAGGCACACGAGCGTCGCGGTGAGGAAGTACGGCTGATAGACGGCAAGCCGGGTAAAATTCCCGATCCATGCGCCGCTGACCCCGAGGCCGAACAATGCGAGCGGCAGGATGCAGCAGGACGATGCGGCAAGTGCGCCGAGCAAGCCGCCTGCCGCGATCAGGCGTTGCCGCCGTTGGTTGTCGGGAATGTGATCGGCTTGATTGGTCGTCATGGGCTAATCCATGCATCCTGTAGCGACTACAGGATCAAGGACAATTCCATGCGCACGATCACGTCTTCGGGAGCCGAGAACCTCTCGATTGGCGAACTGTCGAGGCACAGCGGCGTGAACATCGAAACCATCCGCTATTACGAGCGCATCAAGATGCTGCCGCCGCCGCCCCGGACCGCGAGCGGCCGGCGGGTCTACGGACCCGCTGAAAAACGCGCATTGGCTTTCATCCGCCGTTCCCGCGACCTCGGGTTCACGCTTGAAGAAATTCGCGCCTTGCTGGCGCTTGGCGGGCCGGAGCGGGCTGCGTGTGCCGACGTGCGCAAGATCGCAAGCGTGCATCTGGCGAACGTCCGCAATAAGCTCTCCGACCTCGTCAAACTTGAATCGATCCTGGCGGAAACGGTTGCGCAGTGCTCGGACGACGCCACCCCCGACTGCCCGGTACTCGATATTCTGGATGGCGGCCGGCAACGCGATTAGGCGCTATCGTCGATGTCCGGCGCGCTGATCTGGTCGCCCGGCAACGAGCCTACCGTTGCGGCAGCCGCTCGAAGCTCGGCATGCCCTCGGGAATATGGTGGAAGGGCTGCTTGTCGATGGTATAGATCGCGATCTGCGGCGTGATCTGGGCGGGGTTGTCGAGCGTTCCGACCTTGATCACCACGATCGGCCGCTGCGGCCGCGTCACCACATGCGTGCCGCATTCGGCGCAGAACTCGCGCGTCACCGGCTTCTCCAGGTCCTTGCGCGAAAACTGCTTCGGCGCACCCTTGGTGTATTTGAAGCCGTCGGGTGGCATCGCCACGAACATATTGGGCGACCCGCCGGTGACGTATTGGCATTCGCGGCAATGGCACTGCGCTTGTAACATCGGCTCGCCCTCGGCCACATAGCGCACAGCGCCGCAATAGCATCCGCCTTCGAGTTTCATGACGTCCTCCCGGTTTTCATTGCCGTCAATTCTGCGCCGTGCGGCGGATTTGGCAATGCTTTTTTAGCTCTGGCTTCGGTTTCGTCACGAATTACGGGCGTTCCCGGGCTACGCTGCGCCCATGAGGCGGGAAGGCCTGACCGAACAGAAGGGCAGGAGCATGTGATGGACGAGAATGGCTTCTGGAAGATCGTGCAGCAGGTAAACGATAGTTCGCCCGGCGATATGGATCGAAAATGCGACGCGCTGCGGCGGCAAATTTTCGCGCTCCCAAAGGATGAGGCGCTCGAATTCGCGCAGCACTTCGACGCCATGATGGACAAGGCCTACGACTGGCCGCTGTGGGGCGCGGCTTACGTCATCAATGGCGGATGCAGCGACGACAGCTTTATGGATTTCCGCGCCGCGTTGATTTCCCGGGGACGCCTGGCATTCGGGCGCGCGCTGTCGGATCCGGACTCGCTGGCAAATGAGGATTTCGACGAGGCGGACTGGTTCTACGAAGGCTATCAGTACGCCGTCACCGACGGCGTCGAAGCCATTGCGGGCACCCGTCCGCCACAAAGCGTCTCCGCTCAACCTTCCGGAACGGAGTGGCAGGAGGACAAGGTCTACGGCCTGTATCCAAAGCTCAGTGCGAAGTTTGGATGATGAGGCACCCGATAGCCGCATAGTGCCAGACAATCACGCTGCTGCATTTCGGCATTTTCCCAACAGGTTCTATTGCGTCCGTGGCAGTCTCACCCAACTGTCGTGCATTTCGAGGGGAGACTTGCCCCGAATGTCCAAGCGTCCGCTCTTGGCCATGGCTTCGATTCGGGCCGCAAGAACCATATCTCCGACCTGAAGAACTTGATTATCCATTTCTGCAACCAAAGTCTCTCCGACGATCATGGCCACCTTCTGCCAATCGTCCGTCACGTAAGACATCAACTGCGCATCGAAAAAGGAAATGGACGCCGACACAAGCTCGCCGCCTTCGATAACACGCAGCGCCGCGTTTTCCGAACGGAGCTTCTGCCAGACATCGCGGTATCGTGCGCGCTCAGCTGATTGCAGCGGCTTTGCCAAATCCCACAGCCGCTCTCGGCACATCGTATCTGAACTGACCATGCCAAGACTCATGGCCAAGGCGGTCGGTCGGGACGCGCCCTGCGCTGGACGGTAAGATATCCTGATCTCACTTAGGTCGATCACCTCGCATGGCGCGTCGCCCATTCGCCACATCCACGCGAGAAAGCCGGCATATTCCATGGCGGATCGCCGCGACAGCCAAGCGATCTTGCGACGGCCAGGGGAAAGCGATTCGCGCCAGAAGGCATCTGAATCGCGACCGATGCTATCCCATCCCGTCCGGCCAAGCTCGCTCTCCACCCATTTTGACCGGAGCGATGTATCGGGAGGATTGATGGGTCCGAAGCTGAGGCAGTCGAAAAGGGAGGTGATCTGATCGTCGCGCCCGACATCTTCCAGCGCCTCTCTCAGGCTACTCGCTCCGGAGGGAGTGAAAACGATGTGGAGCGGGGCGAGCGTCATCGACAGTTCTCAGCGGAGGCTTCCGATGCCATGTCCCAAATCACGCGTCCAATCAAGTTCGATTCAATTTCGAAACAAAAAGAAAGGGGCTCCAACTTGCGCTGGAGCCCCTCAACGGTCAGGGCATTGCCGGGTATGTGCCCGAACCGGAGTTGTGGACGCGACCTCGGGACAACGACTACGTTGTCCTTGGTGGACCGCGTCCCGGGAGAACTCACATGTTGTAAGCGCGCTCGGTGTGCTCGGTGACATCGAGACCCTCACGTTCGGTCTCGACGTTGACGCGCAGGCCGACGATGACATCGACGACCTTGTAGAGGATCGCCGAGCCGATGCCCGACCACACCAGCGTGGTGCTGACGCCCCAGAGCTGCGAGACCATCTGATCGCCGAACACGTAGTCCGCGATCTTTCCGGTCTCGTAGTTCATGATGCCGGTACCGCCGAGGGCCGGGTTCACCAGGATGCCGGTGCCGATCGCGCCGACGATGCCGCCGACGCAGTGGACACCGAACACGTCGAGCGAGTCGTCATAGCCAAGCGCATTCTTCACCACGGTGCAGAAGAACAGGCAGACGATTCCGACCACCAGACCGAGCACGATCGCGCCCATCGGGCCGGAGTAACCGGCCGCGGGCGTCACCGCCACCAGGCCCGCCACCGCACCCGACAACGCGCCGAGTACGGAAGGATGACCCTTGACGATCCATTCCGCGAACATCCAGGCCAGCGCCGCCGCCGCAGTCGCGACGAAGGAGTTGGTCATGGCGAGCGCGGCGCCGCCGGAGGCTTCGAGGTTCGATCCGGCGTTGAAGCCGAACCAGCCGACCCAGAGCAGCGAAGCGCCGATCATGGTCATGGTCAGGGAGTGCGGAGCCATCAGCTCCTTGCCGTAGCCGACCCGCTTGCCGATCAGCAGCGCGCCGACGAGACCGGCGATACCGGCGTTGATGTGCACCACGGTGCCGCCGGCGAAGTCGATCGCACCCTTCTTGAAGATCCAGCCGGCGTCGGCGTTGACTTCAGCAAGCTTGGCTTCGGCCGCGGTTTTTGCCGCTGCGTCCGCACCAGCCGCCGCAATCGCCTTGACAGCATCCGAAATCGCGTCCGGTCCAGCCCAGTACCAAACCATGTGTGCGATCGGGAAGTAGATCAACGTCACCCAGAGCGGGACGAACAACGCGACCGCCGCGAACTTCATGCGTTCGGCAAAAGCGCCGACGATGAGGGCCGGGGTGATGCACGCGAAGGTCATCTGGAAGCAGAAATAGATCATCTCCGTGATGTTGGCATCGACGCTGAACGTCGCCGCTTTGGTGTCAGTCGTAATGCCCATCATGAAGGCTTTGGAGAAGCCGCCGATGAAATCGGAACCGCCGGTGAAGGCGAGGCTGTAGCCGTAGATCGCCCAGAGCAGGGTCACGATGCAGACCGTGTAGAAAACCTGCATCAGGACCGAGAGCATGTTCTTGGAGCGGACCAGGCCACCATAGAACAGCGCAAGGCCGGGGATCGTCATCAACAGGACCAGCACCGTCGATGTGAGCATCCAGGCGTTGTCGCCCTTGTTGACAGTGGGCTCCGCGTAAGCGGCGGTCGCGGCGAACATGCCGACGGCGAGGGCCGTCAATCCCGCGCTATAGGGACGTTTGAACGTCATTTGTTGTACTCCTGAGTGTAAGGTTGAGCGCGAAATCAGAGGGCCGCGGCATCCGCCTCACCCGTGCGGATGCGAACCGCATGGTCGAGGTTGATGACGAAGATCTTGCCGTCGCCGATCTGTCCGGTTTTCGCCGCCGTGGTGATGGCGTCGATGGTCTTGTCGACCTGGTCCGAGGCGACAGCGACCTCGATCTTGATCTTGGGCAGGAAGCTCACCGCGTATTCGGCGCCGCGATAGATTTCCGTGTGCCCCTTCTGGCGGCCGTAGCCTTTGACTTCCGTCACCGTGAGACCATGAACGCCAATGGCGGTCAGGGCGTCACGGACTTCTTCGAGCTTGAATGGCTTGATGATCGCCATAACAATTTTCATGGGTCCTATCCCCGCTTGGGCCCGGTCCAGACACGACCGGGCGTTTCTCTCGACTGAGGTTCACCACGCGGAGAGGTTCACTTCGCGGGCACAGCCAGGACCCATAGAATCAAATGCCGTGCCAGAACGGCGGATTTCCCTAACGGTTTATGAATCCGGACCTTTTCGCCGTTTGCGCGAAAAGGTTCCACCTGCGCCATTCCGCCGCGCTTAAAACATAGGCAGGCGTGGTCAAGGCGTGAGCACGCCAGACTCCGGACATAATCCTGCCCAGTGCGAGGGCAGTGGAGGGGTATTTAGATAGGTAATTCTACTGTAGAGCCTCGCCGTGCTGCGAAATGTCGAGACCCTCGAGCTCCTGCTGCATCGACACCCGGAGCGGCACGAACGCACTCACCAGCTTGAGCAGCACATAGGTGACGCCGCCCGACCACACCAAGGTGACCGCGACGCCGTAGAGTTGGGTCAGCACCTGCTGCGGATTGTTTTCGAGCAGGCCGGCGGTGCCGCCGATGGCGCTGGTGGCAAACACGCCGGCGAGCAGGGTGCCGGTCATGCCGCCGATGCCGTGGACGCCGAACACGTCGAGCGAGTCGTCATAATTGAAGCGGTGCTTGAGCCAGGTGCAGGCCCAGAAGCAAACCAGGCCCGCCACCATGCCGATGACGATGCCGTGCCAGGGCGAAACGAAACCGGAGGCGGGCGTGATCGTGCCGAGGCCGGCGACCGCGCCGGAGATCATGCCGAGCACCGACGGCTTGCGCCGCGTTGCCCATTCGATCGCGCCCCAGGTCAGCGCGCCGGCGCAGGCGGCGAGATGCGTGGCCGTGATCGCCATCACCGCGCGCGAATTCGCTGCCAGCGCCGAACCGCCGTTGAAGCCGAACCAGCCGACCCACAACAATCCGGTGCCGATCACGGCGAGCGACAGATCGAACGGCGAAAGATTTTCGCTGCCGTAGCCGTGACGCCGTCCCATCACCTTGGCGGCGACCAGACCGCCGATGCCGGCGGACAGATGCACGACCAGACCGCCGGCGAAATCCAGCACGCCCATGGTGGCGAGGAAGCCGCCGCCCCACACCCAATGCGCCAGCGGCACATAGACGAACATGAACCAGCCGATCGAGAACAACAGATAGGCCGAGAACCGCATCCGGTCCGCCACCGCGCCCGCCACCAGCGCCACCGTGATGATCGCAAACGTCATCTGGTAAAGCATGAACAGCGCTTCCGGAATCGTCTTGGCGGCAGGGTTGACGCTGTCCATCGTCATGCCGGCGAGGAACCAGCGGTCCAGCGTGCCGATCCAGGGACCGTCGCCGACGAACGCCAGCGAATAGCCGAACATCACCCAGAGGATCGAGATGATGGCAACGGCGGAGAGGCTCTGCGCCATCGTCGCCAGCACGTTCTTCTTGCGCACCATGCCGGAATAGAACAGCGCCAGGCCCGGTATCGTCATCATCAGCACCAGCGCGGTGGCGACGATCATCCACGCGGTGTCGGCGGCGTTGACGGTCGATGCATCGGCGAAGGCCGGCGTCGCCACCGAAAAATTCATCGCAACAATGCTGAGCGCAGCGAGCGTCGCTGCACGACGAGATAGTGCCCCCATGGAATTTCCCCGGACTGTTGTCGTTTCGGTCGTCGTTTCTTGCTCGCGCGTCAGGCGTCGTTGCCGGCACGCGTTGAACTGAAGGAGATGTTACAGCGCGTCGCTGTCGGTCTCGCCGGTGCGGATGCGCAGCGCGTGATCGATCGGCGTCACGAAGATCTTGCCGTCGCCGATCTGTCCGGTGCGCGCATGCGAGGTGATGACCTCGACCGCCTTGTCGGCGATGTCGGAGGCGACCGCGATTTCGATGCGCAGCTTGGGCAGGAAATTCACGACATATTCGGCGCCGCGATAGATTTCGGTATGGCCCTTCTGGCGGCCGTAACCCTTGACCTCGGTGACGGTCATGCCGTGGACACCGATCGACGTCAGCGCCTGGCGCACCTCGTCAAGCTTGAACGGTTTGATGATCGCGACGACGAGTTTCATGGTCAGGCCTTCATGTCCCTTGGATATTCTATCCGGCGTGTTGGCTGGCGGGCCGCCCGGCGGTTCGCTGCCTGACCAAATCTGGCATCTTTCTGAGCAAATGGCACAAAAAAGTTGCAGGTTTAAGGGGAAAACATTTGCAGCTGGTGACCTCAGTCACTGTACAGGGAATATCATCCTCGGACAGAATAGGGTTTTCACCAGTCGCCGCGCCGGCTTTCCCATTTTCCACGACCCAAGAGACTGAAAAGGGATCAAAAATGTCGAACCGATCGTGGTTTTATGCATCGAATGGCCAGCAACAGGGCCCCTTTCCGGAGGCCCAGCTTCGCGACCTCATCACCCGGGGGACTGTCCGGGCCGATACACTGGTGTGGTCCGAGGGCATGTCCGGCTGGCAGCGCGCGGGCGAAATCCCCGGCCTGATGCCGGCAGGTGGCGCCCCGCCCATGCCGCAACCGGGCGGTCCGCCGCCGATGAGCGCCGGCGGTGGTTATGACGGCGGAGGCGGCTATTCCGGTGGCCCGCTGTCGATCGATTTCGGCATTTTGGAGTTTGTCTGGCGCAGCATCGTGCTGATGATCGGCCTGCTGCTGCTGATCCCGGCGCCGTGGGCCCTGGTCTGGTACATCAACTGGCTGGTGCCGTGCGTGCAGGTGCCGGGGCGCCCGAACCTCAGCTTCACCGGCTCGGCGATGACGATCGTTCCCTGGTATTTCGGGGCCGTCGTGCTCGTGATCGCCGTCGCCTTTCTCGGGAGTGAAGTGCTCAGCAACCTGGTCAATCTCGTTCAGTTCGTTCTCTACTGGCTCTTCCTGAAATGGTTCATCGCGAACCTCGCCTCCAACGGGCAGCCACTCGGGCTCAGCTTCTCCGGTTCGATCTGGGCCTATCTCGGATGGTCGATCCTCGGGGTGCTGGCCGTCTTCACGATCATCGGCTGGGCATGGGTTTACGTTGCGGCGATGCGATGGGCTTGCCGGAATATCCAGGGCACGCAGCGCGAAGTCCTCTTCATCGGCAGCGGCCTGGACTTCCTGTGGCGTGCGATCGTGGCCGGACTTGCTTCGCTGTTCATCATCCCGATTCCGTGGGTGTATCGCTGGATGTGGCAGTGGCTGGCGTCGCAAACCGTGCTGGCCGAACGCGGCGCGCACGCCAACGGGTAGGCCGCACGCAGACTTTATCTGCGCTGGCGTATCGAGCCTTCCTGCGCCACCGACGCCACCAGCGTGCCGTCGGGCTTGAAGATCAGGCCGCGGGCCAGGCCGCGGCCACCTTGCGCGCTCGGTGAATCCTGCGAATAAAGCAGCCATTCGTCGGCGCGGAACGGCCGGTGAAACCACATCGCGTGATCGAGGCTGGCCGGCATCACATTGCTGTCGAACAGCGTGCGGCCGTAACGCGCCATGACCGCATCGAGCAACGAGAAATCCGACGCATAGGCCAGCGCGCACATATGCAGCGCCGGATCGTCGGGCAGTTTGGCCG
>JBOHIT010000380.1:0-6871 GCA_050726155.1 Bradyrhizobium sp. | reverse complement strand
ATACATGCCCGGTCTCGACGGTCTCGAAACGCTGGAACAGATATTGGCGATCCCGGGCGCGCCGCCGGTGGTGTTCGTCACGGCCTCGCAGGATTCGGCGATCGCCGTCACCGCGCTCAAGGCAGGTGCTTCGGATTATCTGGTCAAGGACGTGCAGGGCGATTTCATCCCGCTGCTCCAGGTCGCCGTCAACGGTGCGTTGCGGCAGGCCGCCATTCAAAGAGCCCGCGATGAGGCCGAGGCCGAAGTCCACGCCTCGCGCGACCGCTATGCCGCGCTGGCGGCCGAGCGCGAGGTGTTGTTGCGCGAGGTCAACCACCGCGTCGGCAATTCGCTGCAGATTATCGCCTCGCTGTTGCATCTGCAGGCCAACTCCGCCGCTCAAGACGACGTCAAGGCCGCACTCACCAATGCGATGGGGCGCGTCGCCGCGGTCGCCCAGGTGCATCGCCGGCTCTACACCTCGCATGACCTGAAGAGCGTGCTCCTGAACCAGTATCTCGAGGCGCTGCTGGAAGACCTCCGGCGCTCCGCCGAGGGCAACAAGATGTCGCGCCTGACGCTGAAGGCCGAACCGATCGAGATCGATCCGGACCGCGCGGTTGCGATCGGCATTATCGTCAATGAGCTGGTGATGAACGCGGTGAAATACGCCTACCCCGACGGTGCGGGGCCGATCCACGTCGAACTCAACGCCTCGGGCGACGATCTGCTGCTGGCGATCGCCGACGACGGCGTCGGCCTCAACGTCAAGGTCGACCCGCGCTCCACCGGCATGGGACAGCGCATCGTCTCGGCGATGGCGTCTAAACTCGAAGCCGACGTCACGCGCGACCCCGCCCATACCGGAACCCGGATCGTGCTACGGTTTCGCCGGGTCAGCGCGCCGCTGGCTAAGCCGAACGCGGCGGCCGGGTAGCACATCCTCCGTGGCATCTACCGAAAGAGCGTCCAGGTGCGCCTAATTCGGCGCGAGCCCGGCCTCGCGTATGACCGCTGCGTTCTCTTCGTATTGCTTCTTCTGGAAGCTCGCAAAGGCTTCTGGGCTCCCGGAGCCCCTGGGCTCCAATCCCTCCTTGCCAAGCGCCTGTTGCAGCGACTTGTCCGCGATCACCGACTGGATCGCCGCGTGGAGCTTTGTGACGGTGGCTGAAGGCGTCTTCGCGGGCGCGAAGAGGCCGAACCATGCAACCGAATCCATTCCCTTGAGGCCAACTTCGTTGGCTCCCGGAATATCCGGCATCACGGCAGAGCGCTCCGCGCTCGTTGTACACAACGCTACAAGGGCGCCTGAGTTGACATGAGGCAGGATCGTTGGGGGCGTTCCGATGATCATCGGAATGTTGCCACCCAGAACGGCGGTAACGGTTTCGGCGCCACCCTTGAAGGGAACATTGACGAGCTTGATCCCGGCGATTTTGGCGATCTGGACGGCGGGTATCTGGAAGCCGACGTTGGAGGTTCCATAGAACACCCCATCGCGCTCTTCCCTTGCTTTCGCCAGGAATTCTGCCCAGCTCTTCACACCGTATCCGGCTGATACGGCGACAAGACTCGAACTCGTTGTAACCTGCGAAATCGGCGCAAGCGCCGTCAGCGGATCATACGACAGCTTCAGCATCGCAGGCGCGATTACCTGGGAGACGTTCGAGCCGAGAAAAAGCGTATGTCCATCTGGTTCGGCACGCAGGGCCTGCACGGCGGCGAGTGTCGAAGATGCGCCGGCAACATTCTCGATCAAATGCTTGGCACCCAATACAGCATCGAGGCGATGTGCAAATTGGCGCATCGTCAGGTCGGCAGAGCCTCCCGGCGGGAATCCGACAAGGAAACGGATGATTTTCGTCGGGTACTGTTGCGCGCGCGAGGCAGTAGGCAATACCGCGGCAGCAGCTGCCGCAATCGAACCTTGCAGGAAGCGCCGCCGGCTCATTTCCTATCCTCCAGGAAAGTATCCAAAGCCGGCGCCGCCATGGACAAGCTGAGTGCGCGGAGGCGCCTGGACACTACACCACCCATTGAAGCCACGGCAGCACGATCAGCAACAGCCCGGCGAAATAGATCAGGCCGAAGATCAGGCCGAACTTCCAGAAATCGCCCTTCCCGATGTAACCGCTGCCGTAATACATCGGCGCCGGCCCGGTGGCATAGGGCGAGATCACTCCCATCATACCCAGCGAATAGACGCACAGCAGCGTCAGCGTCGGAACCGATAATCCGGGAATGCTGGTGCCGACGGCGAGCACCACCGGCAGCACCGCCGCTGCATGCGAGGTGATGCTGGAAAAGAAATAGTGAACCCAGAAGAAGAACGAGACCAGCAGGATCATGCCGACCATCGGGCTGACGCTGGCGAGCGGCTTGGCGTAGCCTTCGGCCACCCATTTAATGAAGCCGATTTCGTTCAAGCCCGCCGACAAAGTCAGCAGCGAGGTGAAGTAGAAAAACACCTCCCAGGCGCTCTTCTCGCGAACGATGTCTTCGAAGTCGATCACGCCAGTCAACAGCATCAGCGAGATCACGACAAAGACCACCATGGTCGGGTTGATGAAGTTGGACCCGAGCCACGGGAGGCTGATGGTGGGATTCGAGCCGCAGATCCACAGGAACATCGCCAGCAGCACCAGGGCGGCCATGATCCACTCGCTGCGCGACGGCGGACCCATTGCCGCGATTTCGTTGGCGCTCCATTCGACGATTTCGGGGCTCTCCTTCACTTCGGGCCGGCACACGACGTAGCTCAGCAGCGGCACCAGCAGCAGCAACAGGATTCCGAGCGGCGCAAATCCGATGAACCATTGCGACCAGCCGACGTCGACATTGACGATCTTCTTGGCGATCGACAGTGCTGCCGCATTCGGCGCCAGCGCAGTCAGGAACATCGAACTGGTGACCCCGGTGGTCGCGAACGCGGTCCACATCACGTAAGTGCCGATCTTGCCGGCGGTGGGTCCGGGTTCGGAGCCATAGATGCGCGGAATGTTGCTGACGATCGGGTAGATGGTGCCGCCGCTGCGCGCGGTATTGGACGGCGTCGCCGGCGCCAGCACGAGGTCGGAAAACGCCACTGCATAACCGAGGCCGATGGTGCGGCGGCCGAGGCCACGGACCAGCATCAAAGCGAGCCGCCGGCCAAGTCCGCTCTTGCGGTAGCCGATCGAGAATACGAAGGCGCCGACAATCAGCCACACGGTACTCTCGGAAAACCCGCCCAGCATCCAGCGCAGCGCCTTGTTGGGCTCGTGTTCGACGTAACCCGAGAGGCCCGCGACCGTCAGGCCGATCAGGCCGACCGCGCCGACCGGCATCGATTCCAGGATCAGGGCGGTGATCACGGCGGCAAATATCGCGAAATAGTGCCACTGATTGGCGTTGAGACCGGCCGGAACCGGTACGAGATAGAGCGCGAGCCAGATCGCCAGCGGCGCGATGGTCTTCCAGGTGATTTTCACGCGGTCCCCTTTGTTCCTCCTGGCGGCTGCTCTTCGTTGGCCCGGTGTCCGGGTCGCACCGCCGTTTTTTCAAGACGTAGCATAGGCCGTCGGCGTCCTGCTATCCTCCCCGCCATGACATCGCGCGACTCTGCTGCTTCCGAAATCACGCCAGAGGTGCTGCTGCGCGCCTATGCCTGCGGCATCTTCCCGATGGCCGAAAGCGCCGACGATCCGACGCTGTTCTGGGTCGAGCCGGAAATGCGCGGGGTGATCCCGCTCGACGGCTTTCGTATCGCCTCGCGGCTCGCCCGCACGGTGCGCTCGGATGCCTTCACCGTGACCGTCGATACCGCCTTCAAGGCCGTGATCGCGGGCTGTGCCGCGCCTCAGACCGGGCGTGACGACACCTGGATCAACAAGCGGATCCGCGATCTCTATGTCGGCCTGCACCAGATCGGCCACTGCCACAGCGTCGAGGTCTGGCAGGGTGACAATCTGGTCGGCGGCCTCTACGGCGTCAGCCTCGGCCGCGCCTTCTTCGGCGAGAGCATGTTCCACACGGCACGCGATGCCTCGAAGGTGGCACTCGTGCACCTGGTGGCGCGACTGATATCCGGCGGCTTTGAGTTGCTCGACACCCAATACGTGACCGAGCATTTGAAGAGCTTCGGCGCGGTCGAAGTTTCGCGGCGCCGCTATCGCACCCTGCTGGACCGCGCGATTGCGGGCGAGCCCGCGGATTTTCTGAAATTGCCTTTTGATCGCCCGGTCAGCGGCGCCGACGCGCTTGCGATCATCGCCGAGCGCCCCTGAGACCCTGCCCCGTTTCGGATTGTGACGTCCATCACAGTCCGTTCGCGCGACCTCTCCTATCCCTGTTTCAAGGCTGGCGGGAATGCACCGCCCTCCACTAACGACAGGGACCGCTCCCATGAGCAACGCGCTGCACACCCCGCTGACGGGCGAGCCCGTCGAAACATCCGCCGCGAACCACGGCGCCGAACAGGCCGCGGCCGGCGCGCCGCCCCCGCTCAACTTCACCGTGCCGGCCCAGCTGCCGCCGCCGCTGCCGAAGCAGCCCGCGCAGAACATCATCGCGCGGCACTGGCGTGGCGAGCTCTCGCTGGCCCGCTCGTACTGGATCAATTACCTGGTGCTCGGCACCTGCGCCGGCCTTTCGTTCGGCGCACTGGGCGCTGCGATCAACCTTGGCGGCGTCGAGCAGCCCGTGCGCTGGCTGATTTCGCTGAGCCTGACGTGGAGCGCGATCATCCTGATCACGATCTGGGGCGGGATTGGCGTCTGGCGCTCCGCGACGGCCTACCGACGCGCCGGCAAGCGCTTCTGGGGCACGACCGCCAAGGTGACGATCGCGCTCGGAGCGATCCACCTCGCATACAGCATCGTGGCGGTCGCGATCCCGCAAGGCCTCGGCATCTGCGAGATTCTGGCCGGCGACGCGCGCCTCGCCTCGCACCAGTTCAAGGTGCTCAACAACGGCACCATGCTGGACTTCTCCGGCGGCGTCTCGTTCGGCACGGCGAAGGAATTCGAGACCATGCTGAAGGCAATGGACAATGTCCGTACCGTGCGGCTGAACTCGAATGGCGGGCGCATCGCGGAGGCGCAGAAGATCTCCGACCTGATCCGCGCACGCGGCCTGTCGACCTACGTCACCCATCAATGCGTGTCCGCCTGCACCATCATGTTCCTCGGCGGCAAGCAGCGCCATCTGCACACGACGGCGAAGCTCGGCTTCCACCAGCCCTACTTCCGCGGCATGACCGCGAACGAACAGCGCATCTCGATCGCCCGCGAACAGGCACGCCTGCAGAAGTTCGGCCTCAGCCCCGCCTTCGCCGAGCGCGCCAACACCGCGAGCCCCTCGGGCATGTGGTATCCCGACCAGAGCGAGCTGGTGCGCGAGCGCGTGGTGACCTCGATCTATACGCCGCCCCCGCCGAAGCCGGTCGCGAGTGCTGCGCCGGCGCAATCCGCCCCCGCTGCGCGCACCCCGACCCCAACCGCGGTGCAGGCTACGCGGACGGCCTATCAGGCGCCTCAGCAATAGCGAACGTGTGGCTGCTCGCGCATGCCACACCGATCAATTCGGGGATGAGAACGCGCTCTAATTCCCGAACAATCCACCGAACAGCCCACCGGGCCGCTGCTGCGGCGGGGGTGGCGGCGGTTGTTGCTGGAACTGCGGCTGCGGCGGCAGGCCGGTCGGCGGCGGACGTGGTGCTGCCTGCTTGGGTGCCGGCGGCCGCTTCGCAACGGGTGGCGGCGGAGGTTTCGGCGGATCGGGCTGCGCACTGACGATGGTCTGGTCGGGGCCTTTGCAGTCGGTCAGCCAGATGTCGTAGACGGGATGCTCGACGCCGTGAAGCCCGGGGCTTGCGGCGTACATCCAGCCCGAGAAAATCCGCTTCACCTCGCCCTGCAGCGTGATCTCGTCGACCTCGACAAAGGCGTCGGTGTTGGCGGCTTCGGTGGACGGCCTTGTGTAGCAGGCCGACGTCTTCACGCGCAGCGCGCCGAACTGCACGGTCTCGCCGATGTCCTCGTCGAAATTGATGATGCGGCCGGTGATCTTGTCGAGACCCGAGAAGCTCGCCTTCTTGTTGGTGACCTTCGAGGCCGGCGGCTCGGACACCACTTCGTCGCCCGGCTGCAGGCTGGCGGAGGCAGGCGGCACGGGTCCTTTGGGCAGGCGCCCCGGCGCCGCATTGGGCGGCGGCGCGTTGGCGGTGCCTGGTCCGCCCGGCTGCGGCGGCGCTACCGCGATACCCGGCTGGGTATTCTGCGGAACGACGGTGGTGCCCGGCGGCGGGGCCAGCGGCTGGGTCTGCACGCTGCCGGGTGCCGGCACACCTTGCCCCGGCGGCGGACGGTTCGGCGTCGGCAACAGGCGGCCGCGCGGCAATTCCGGCACTTCCTCGTCGTCGTCGAGCGGTTGTTGCTGTGGCTGATTTCCACGCGGGATCGCGCCTGGCGGCCGCAGCGGCGGATCGGAAAAAATATTGCCGATCTGCGCGCGCGCGGGCGGCGCAAGCGAGATTGTCGAGGCGGCCATCAGGGCCGCAAAACCAGTCAGGGCAATGGTTCGAAACATCTCGCGGCTTTGAAAGGCGAATCGGGCTCGCGACATTGTAGGGGTATCCGCCGCTCGCAGGGCCACGGGTTAACACGGCGAATACGGCGGGGAAAGGGCGGTTTGCCGCTTCTCCGGGCACTGGTCAGCCCCGGCCGCAAATGAAATAGTCGGCTGGAGGAACGTTCGCGCGCCCAGCGCTGAACCGCCAGAAATCCGGGACAACCGGACCAGCCGGAGGAAACCCCAGATATGCCCGACCGAATTCGTCTGGACGGCAAGGTCGCCGTCGTCACCGGCGCGGCCGGCGTCATCGGTATTGCGACCCTGCAGCTTCTGGCCG
>JBOHIT010000379.1:0-3766 GCA_050726155.1 Bradyrhizobium sp. | reverse complement strand
ACGGAGACCCCTACGCCTCGCCCTCGGTATCGAACATCGCCGCGCTCATGGCTTCCGACGCGGTTTTCCCGGCCCAGACCACGAACTGGAACGCGGGGTAGTAGCGCTCGCAGGCGTGGATGGCGCCGACCAGCATCGCCTCGCATTGCGCGGTCGAGGCGGTGAGCCCGCCCGGCAGCACCAGCGCCTGCCGGTACATGATCATGCCGGTGTGGGTCCAGATGTCGAAATGGCCGACCCATAATTGTTCGTTGATCGCCGCCACCAGCCGCTGCACTTCGGCGCGCCGGGCGGTCGGAATCTTCATGTCGAAGGCGCAGGCCAGATGCAGCGCCTCGATCTCGGCCATCCAGGTGAAGGAAAGCTGATAGTCGGTCCAGTCGCCCTTGGAGACGATGGTCACTTCATCTTCGCCGGAACGCTCGAACGCCCAGTTGTTGTCGGTGGCGATGTCCTCGACAACCGCGAGCGGGTTGTTCCGGGAATCGATAATGCCTTCGAGGAGGGACATTCCGTCTCGACCTTGCCATTTCACATGAGTTGATACGCACACGGGACCGGCTCGCGCTGAAGTCATGCGTCGTAACCGACTGCAATCCCCCGATTGTTCCTGATCGTCTTTGAGGCTTGCCGGCTCAAGTGATGTGATTTGCGGAATCTGCGCAACCGACCCCGGAGTCCGTCCACAACCAATGCGCGGCTCGTCCACAGCTCTCTTTGCGGTCATAATTGTTAACGCGGAGAACAAACCGGAATCGGATTCGACGGATCGGACCAGGCGGCCCGGACCAGTGCACAGGCCCGCCATAATGGTTAATTTTTTCTTAACCCGAATTGACAGCCGCTTTGTCGGGGGCGCATATTTTTCGCCGGGTGGATACGACCCGCTGCTTGCGCCCTTGGCATAAGGGTACGGTGAACGTATCGAGCCGTTCGAGGCCTCCTTTGCCCCGCGAACGAGTCAGTAACGCAAGCGCCTGACATCATCTCGTTCGCCAATGCAGAGGACTTATCCCATGCGCGATTTTCGCGACGCTAAAGCCATGGCGCACAGCCTGCGCGAGGCCCTGAAGGCCAAATCCGTCTCCCTCACCCACGCCGAGAGCCTGGAGCTGGTCGCCAGGACGTTGGGCTTGCCCGACTGGAATCATCTCGCCGCGCGAATTCAGTCGAGCCCGCCGCAGCCGATTGCTGCGATAAACGTCACTGCCGGAGCGGCGATCCCGATCGTGCCGATCCGCGACCTCGTGATGTTTCCGCAGATGGTGGCGCCGATCTTTGTCGGGCGCGAGAAAACCCGGCGCGCCATCGAGCGTTCGCTGGCGACCGACCGCCGCGTGCTCGTGGTCACGCAGCGGCGCTCAGCCGACGACGATCCGCAGGTCGATGCACTCCATGCGGTGGGCGTGACCGCGGCCGTTATCAACTGCGTGACACTGACCGACGGAACGCTCAAGCTCGCGATCTCCGGCCTCGAACGCGCCGCGGTCGGCAAGCCCGTCGCGGACGAATTCCTGGCAGCGGAAATCGCGCCGATCGAGGAGAGCAACGGCCAGACCGACAAGGCCGTGCTGCTGTCGCGCCTCGTGCTCGACGCCTACCGGATGTTCGCCAACGTCGATTACTCCCACGTGCCGTTGCAGATCCAGGCCCGTCTCCACCTTCCTGACATCGGCGATCCCAGCCTGCTGGCCGATACCGTCGCGCCGTTGCTGCCGGTCGGCCTCGAACAGCGCCAGCAATTGCTGGAAACCTCCGATGTGATCGCGCGGCTCGACGCGATCTTCGACCTGATCAAGGGGGCTCAGCAGGCCGCTTAATTCAGCTACAAACCGCCGGGAATCCGCCGCTGCCCTGTTCCGCCGGCATTGGGGACATGCAGATTCCCGGTGCGGAAGGTGCTTGCCGATCCTCCGGCCTTTGGTCATATTTGGCGTTAGGTCGTCCATTCCGGGCGGCCGATGTTCTCAGGGCGGGGTGAAAATCCCCACCGGCGGTAAGGGTGACGTAGCCCAAGCCCGCGAGCGCCTTCTTCTCCCGAGGAAGGGTCAGCAGATTCGGTGTGATTCCGAAGCCGACGGTTAAAGTCCGGATGAAAGAGAACGGTTGCGGCGGCCCACGCTTTTGCGTGGGTCAATCGTCGTTCCGTGTGCCCTGATTCTGGTCCTGAAAGAGGAAAGCCATGAATCAGATGTTGCAAGAGCCTGAAGTCCAAACCCAAGAAACTCAAATCCCAGCCCAGACTGTGGAATCCCAAATCAGGGTTCCCGACACGCCCGAGCGCCCGCCGGCGCCCGTGCATCCGCGTTTCGTCAAGCCGCAGCGGGTCGCCTTCGTGCAGGCGTCCTGGCACCGTGACGTGGTCGAGGAATGCCGCATCGCGTTCCTCGAAGAGATCGAGGCGCGGCATATTTCGCGCGCGCAAGTCGATCTGTTCGAGGTGCCGGGTTCTTTCGAGATCCCGCTGCATGCACAACTGCTGGCCAAGACGCGGCGCTACACCGCGATCGTGGCGGCGGGGCTGGTGGTCGATGGCGGCATCTACCGCCACGAATTCGTCGCCGACACCGTGATCAAGGCGCTGATGGACGTGCAGCTGAAGACCGAAGTGCCGATCTTCTCGGCGGTGCTGACGCCGCAGCAATTCCACGAAAGCGCCGTGCATCACGATTTCTTCCGCAAGCATTTCGTGATCAAGGGCATCGAGGTCGCCGAAGCCTGCGCCAATACCTTGCACAGCCTGGAGCGGCTGCGCGGCCAGGTCGCCGCGGGGATTACGGGGTAGGGATGGTGTAGGGTGGGTAAAGCGCAAGCGTGCCCACCTCTTCTCTATCTACAAAAAATAATGGTGGGCACGGCGCAAGTGCGCCTTTGCCCACCCTACAAAATAAAACGAATGGGAGGCCATCATGACCGGACAAAATCCACCCGATTGGCTTGGCCTGTCAGGCCGTGTGTGCGTGGTGACGGGCGGAGGCGGCGGCATCGGCCGCGCCACGGCGCTGAGCCTCGCGCAGGCCGGCGCCCGCGTCGCTGCGATCGATCTCGATGAGCGCGGGCTTGAGACCACCCGCACGGAGCTGCGCAAATTCGGCGGCGAGCCTTTCATCGGACGCTGCGACACGGCCAATGCCGAAAGCGTCACCGCCGTGTCCGAGGCGGTCGAGAAGTCGCTCGGGCCGTGCAACGTCCTCGTCAACACCGCCGCGGTGCTGCGGCCGGGCGGGCTGGAAAATCTGACATTGGCCGAATGGAACGCGGTGCTGTCGGTCAACCTCACCGGCTACTTCCTCTGCGCGCAGGCTTTCGGTCGGCAGATGCGCAAGCTCGGACGCGGCAGCCTCGTCCACGTGTCGTCGATCGCCGGCAGCCACGCGCAGGGGCAGAGTGGCGCGTACAGTGTCAGCAAGGCCGCCGTCATCATGCTCTCGCGCCAGCTTGCGAGCGAATGGGGACCGCAGGGGATAAGAAGCAACGTCGTCAGCCCCGGCATGGTGATCACGCCGATGAGCCAGGCATTTTACGATACGCCGGGCGTGACCGAGCGCCGCTCGGCCGTGGTGCCGTTGCGACGGGTCGGCATGCCGCAGGACATCGCCGATGCCATCCTCTATCTCGCCAGCGACCGCTCTTCCTATGTCAACGGCGACGAGGTCACCGTCGATGGCGGCTATGCCAACATGCTGATGAATCTGGTGCCGCGACCGGGGTATGAATGACGAGTGTGTGATCGTTGCGGAATGCCCAAGCGCAATCGTCGGCCGTG
>JBOHIT010000378.1:0-11995 GCA_050726155.1 Bradyrhizobium sp. | reverse complement strand
GATGGTGACGATGATTCCAGGCTGGTTCCGGACGCCACTCATCAATTGATCGCAAGGAAGTTGTTTGGAGTGGCCGATCACCTCGTCAACAACATTGCCCTGCGCCCATTCCTCGGCAGAACGACCGGTAACGATGCGGACATAGGCGCGCGTTTCACCGGGCAGATTGCCGCGGCCTCCAAGCCATTCCTGAACTCGTCTGGGACCCGCATTGTAAGCAGCGGCAGCGAGGCCGAGGTTGCCAAATTGCTCACGCAGTTCACGGAGCCATCTCGCTGACTCCTGCAACGCCTGCTGAGGTTCAAAGGGGTCAGCCAATCCGCGCCAGCGCGCTGTACCCGGCATGAATTGCGCAATACCTTGAGCTCCCTTGTGGCTAACGGAAGACGGATCGAAATTGCTTTCTTGTCGAATCAATCGGACAAAAAAATCCAGCGGTACATTGTGAGTGGCTGCAGCGTCCATGAGCGCTTCGCAATTTGAAGTCGACTTCCGGGCTTTTGGCTCGGCTGGGTTTGAGGGCGCGGACACTGCCACAGAAGGTAGCGCGAACTCCTGGGAAGCGTTTTCTGCTTCGCTCAGTATTGGCGCTCCACGTGCCGCAGGATTCAGTTGAGATTGCGTACCGAGTTCCTGGGCAAACGCGCCGCCGGAAACCAAGCAAATACTCATCGCAATGCAACTGAGCATTCCGTGCATGGGGAGCATTCTGCAATTCTGCCAAAGGATTGATTTTCGAATAACCAAATCCTGGCCTCCCGATTGATAAAAGGAGCACCAGCCGGCGAGCATAGATATCGCGATCAAGTCCTATTGAAAATAGCGTCCAGGTCACCCCTAAGGTTCAATTTTTCGCCGACGCCCGAGGAAGAATGGAACCGGGCCACTAGAGCCGATTTAGCCGTTCGACCATCCGACCTTGAATAGGAAGGGGACGGAACGCCGGCGGCGCATCCGTTTCGACCTGCATATCGATTGGAGGTACCAGGTCGGATTCTTCCGTATGGCCATGATGCCTAACTTCCGTGGCCACAACGTATCTCAGTCGCCCGGTTTTTTTTGATCGCAGTCAGATGGTGCTCCGGCCGATGAATGGCCGAGCGCCGACCAGTATGTCCGCCGACTGTGGCCTTCACACCATGCAACGTCGCCAACGCAACAAGAATAAAGTAGCGTTAACGCCGAGCGGCGGCATACTCTCCGGCCAAAAATTCAAATCACCGTACTCCCCTTGACTGACCAGGGCCCGCTTTTGTCCGGCGGTGATTTGGTATTGCGCACGAGAGTTTGGGAACGCAAGTTTGATTCTAAATCAGGCTCATATCTTTGGAGGGATGCCAATGCTGAGACTTCTGGGGTTCTCCCTGCTGTTGTTGTTGCCGGTCGGGGACGCCTGCGCCCAGACTCTCAGATTTGTGTGCGAACCACCGCAAGGCAAACGGCTCGAACAGACAGGCACGGGGAAAACCACGGCAGACCCCGTATGGGCCGACGACATTCTTGAGAACGTTCGTCCCGTCGTGACGGTCGATGGCGAGACATTGACGGTAACTTGGGGAAGCACGGTTTCAAGTCAAACCAAGGGAACTGCTCCAAAGCCGACAACGTATGTTTTTGCGTCAGCATATCGTAACGACCAATCTATTCTGGCAACCCGAGTAGACCGAAGCGGAGCAGAAATATTCCGGTTTTACTTTGGCAGTAAGACACTCCTGCGGCTCGCGAGCGTTTCCGGCAACACTGCGGACACTGCCGCGCCGGCGATAGCCGGGATCCAAACAGCAAATTGTCGGGACCAGTAGCTCGCGATCTTTCACAGCCCTTCAAATCGTAAGGCGACGATCCGCATGAATTACCAGAGCACCCATTCAACATTCGCTGGGACGATCGCTCGCCGCCCAGGCACCAGCCATTTTGCATTTTGCCAATGCTTGAGTTCTTGGGCATGACGCGGTTGCATATATTTGCCTTTGGTTGAACGACTGATTGCCGCCAACACCACACGTTGCCACCCCATCGCTGCGAAGATGATTGGTCCCCAAGCCTACCAAATCAGCACTGAAGTGCTGTCGGAATCATCGCGACCTCCAGACCTCGTTCGGCCACCGAGCGCGACAAGAGAGTTGAAGACGGCCACTGAACTTGCCACGATGATAGAACACGGTCTCTCGCAGCACTCCGAATCTCCCCAACACGGTTTCCGCGTTACCGTTTATGGCGCAGGTCATTGGAGTGCGATGTTGACGATCACCCCGGCCGCTGGTCGCATTCGAGAGCCGCAGAAGTGGCGGAATCTGACCTCCGGGATCGGCCATGGAAATTGAGCAAAGCCGAAGTCCGCTTCGCTTGCGCTTTATCGGGGAAAGCCAGACTCATGAGAGTTAGCATCTTTCTTATCGCCGTCGTCGCCATCCTCGTGACCACCAACTCAAATGCCCAGGTCGAAGTCGTAGTTCCCGAGGCCCGCCGGGTAAAAACGACGGCGAAAGTCGAGAATGGCATATTGGGTATCGCAAATTCTTTCACACGCCCCCGCGGCTCGGCCCGCGAATGCGTGGGCGCATGCTTTTACGCGACGGCCACCAAAACCAAGACCTGGTTGTGCCGGGATTCGGATTGCAACCTCGATTGCTCGGGCCGTGAGCCAATCGGCGGTTGTTAACTCAAACCTTCAAATTTGGCGATCTGCCTGCAATGGCGCTACTTTGCCTGCAATACTCGAAAATCAAATAACCAATTGAAAACAAACATATATATCACGGATATTCATCACCAAAACTCAAGACCCCGCCGGAACCTTCGGAACAACTTGGCTCGGATGTGTGACTGAAATGTCATAGGTGAAGGATGCTCGTTTTGTTAGGTTTCAGACAAGATTCCAGTAATGGATTTAGTGGGGCGCCTATTATGAAACCGACATTTTTAGCGATCGCGGGCATCTGCTTGGCCGTGAATCCAGCGTCAGCCCAGGTATTTTCCATCAACGACGCGCTCCGTCAGACCGTTCAGACGAACCCCGGCGTGGGCGAAGCATCGGCCAATCGGCGCGCCACTGAAAGCGAGCTCCGACAGACCCAGAGTACCCTGTTACCGCAGGTTCGTATTGAGGCCAGCACGGGTCCTGAAAAGTTCGACCAAAGCCCAGGCGTAGTGGGTAATCTGCAGGTGCCCACTGCAGGCTCCGGTCCCTGGCGCAATGGGAGTCAGGCCTCGGTTGTCGTCCGACAGATCCTTTTCGACGGATTTGCCTCGATCCATGACATTTGGCGACAGACCGCGCGCGTCAATGCCGCCGCCTCGCGGGTCAAGGAGCGAACCGAACTGCTGGCACTGGATGCCGCTGAAGCCTACGTCGATGTCACACGCTACATGCGGCTGGTCGGCCTGGCAGAGCAGAACGTCGCCAACCATGAGAAGATTTTTTCAAATGTGAATTCGCGCTTTTCGGGTGGCCGCGCCGGTGAAGGCGATCTGGAGCAATCAAGGGAACGCGTTGAAAACTCCAAGGCCCAACTCGCGGAATTCCGTAAGTCTTTAGAAGATGCCAAGGCAAAATACCGCAAGGTTGTTGGCCTTGAGGCTTACAATGTTCGCTTCCCGGGCCCCCTTGGTGGCATGCCGGGCAGCCGGGACGAAGCCTTGGCGATTGCTGTCAGGTTCAACCCGACGATCCAGGCAGCTCAATCCGACGCCGACGCCGCGAAGCATGCCTTCCGGGTAACGGACGGTGCGTTTGTCCCCAAGCTCTACCTTGAAGGCAGAGCCACACACTATGACAATGCCTTCCCCTATGTGACATCGCCGGGATTGCCCGCGGTTACACACGAGGACTACTCAGGCAAAGTGGTCATGTCCTGGGACATCTTCCGTGGTGGGCAGGACGTCTGGAACAGGTCGGAAAAAGCGGAGCGCTTTACCGAAGCGACCATGCGGCATGCCCGTCTGCAGCGCGATGCCCTGGAGTCGATCGACAAGGCCTGGGCTGCTCGTACGGTCACGGCAACCCGAATTGCTGCTTTGACACGTCAGCTTCAGGCCGACAGGAAGACCATTGCAGCCTTCCAAAAAGAATATGAACTGGGCCAACGCTCTCTGATCGATCTTCTGAACGCTCAGAATCAGTTCTTCAACGCGTCGGTCTCGCTCACTTCGGCACGCGGCGTGGTGGTCTTTGCAGACTACCAACTGCTTGCTGCCATGGGCTCGCTTGTCGAGTATCTGAAGGCGCCTCCCCCGGTCGATGCTGCGCCGGTTGATACCCTTTCGCTCGGCCTGCCGGCGTATTCACTTCCGACAGTTCGCGTCAACGCACCGCAGATCGGTTCCGAGCCGCTGCGTGTCGCCAATGCTCCGGGCGCTACCGGCCCGGCGGCGGCCTATGCGTCGATTGAACCTCAGCGCGCTCCGGCTGCCGCGCCTCAGAGGACCGCGGCTCAGACGACGGAAGACTTTGGCAATCGTTGGCCCAAATCCTCTGCGTCAGGCAACGTCGCAGGCGCCTCGGAGTGGATCGCTCAGCAGAAGGGTGGCAGCGTCGATACGCCGACCGTAATTTACGGGGCCCCCGACACAGCGAACGCTTCCTCCTTCGCCGCAACTAGTCCGCAAAAGCCGCATTGGCTGCTGTCAGCGTTCCCCATGGTCCAGAAATAGCGACTTCGATTGCGATCCTGACGCAAGTCTTGAAGCCAAAAACACGGAAAAGGCCCCTGATCGGGGCCTTTTCCTTTTTTAACTGTCAAACGA
Organism: Bradyrhizobium sp.; assembly: GCA_050726155.1. Lineage (GTDB taxonomy): Bacteria > Pseudomonadota > Alphaproteobacteria > Rhizobiales > Xanthobacteraceae > Bradyrhizobium. Next base: position 7,249 of record JBOHIT010000378.1, on the reverse strand, counting down.
AAGTCTCCAATTAACCAAATGATTCCGTTAGCTATTCGTGGTATTTTGGGCCTGTCGGATCGATCGATTTTTTCGCAATTGCCATTACAGACCAAAGGCTTCCAAGTTGTTATTTCGAACCCCCAAGGCGCCTTCTGGGCCCGGCGGCACCGCCAAATCGGAGCCGGAAGCAAAAACGAATGGACCTGCCCGGCTTGACCCTCAAGCTGACGATACGTTGGCCGCGTCCCTCACCTATCTGGCTGCCTATCATGGCCGTGCGGTAAGCCGAGAGGCTCTGCTGGGAGGATTGCCAATCCTCGACGGCAGGCTGTCTGTAGCCCTCTACGACCGTGCCGCCCGACGCGCAGGGCTTGAGACCGAGGCAATCAAGCGAGCCATCGTTGATATCCCTGCCCTCGTTCTCCCGGCCGTCCTGATCATGAAAAATGGGACGGCGTTGATCCTTCTCGGAGTGGACCCGGCCAACCAAAGTGCAAAAGTCTTGGATCCGCTTACCAAGCCAAGTGCGCCGCGAGTACTGGGGCTCAACGCAATTTCCGCCGAATACACCGGATATGCGTTCCTTGTAAGGTCCGCGGCGGAGGCTAATGCACGTGCCGTCGCCGCCGGAGACCTGCCGCGAAATCACTGGTTTTGGTCGGTCGTCAAAATCCACTGGCGCAGCTATGGACATATCGCACTAGCCGCGTTCCTGACCAATATGCTCGCGCTGGCGACCCCGTTGTTCACGATGAGCGTCTATGACCGGGTTGTGCCGAACGGCGCGATCCCCTCCCTGATCGCGCTGTCGATCGGGATGGGTCTGGCGGTTGCGTTCGACTTTCTGTTTCGCATGGTGAGAAGCCGCATGATCGACGTCACCGGCAAGACGGTGGACGTTGTTCTGGCGGCCAACATTTTCGAACACGTAATGGCCGTGAAGATGGCGCAACGACCGACATCGGTCGGCATCATTGCCAATCAACTTCGCGACTTCGATTCGGTGCGGGAGTTCTTCACATCCGGCAGCGTGGTCTCGGCGACGGACCTGATCTTTGCCATGCTGTTCGTCGGGGTTCTCTTTGTTATTGCGGGGCCGTTGGCGTGGATACCGCTTCTGATGTTGCCCCTGATGCTCCTGATCGGCTTTGCGCTGCAGCGTCCGCTTGATCGCGCGATGAAGCGCCTGCAGGCCGAGTCGGCGGCACGTCACGGCGTTCTCATTGAATCCCTGTCCGGTCTGGAGACCGTCCGTGCAACCGGCGCTGAGCCCCGTATGCAGACGGCATGGGAGCGCTCCGTCGCTGCCACGGCACGATCCGGAGAGGATGTGCATTTCTGGTCCTCACTGTCATTGACCAGCGCCAACACTGCTTCGCAAATTACCAGCCTTTTGCTGTTGATCGTCGGGGTCTTTCTCATCCTCGACGGTAAGCTGACGGTAGGAGCGCTGGTTGCCGCCAACATGCTGGCGGGCCGCGTCCTTGCACCTATTGCAGGGATCGCTTCGGTGATCACGCGGGGCACCCAAACGCTGGCGTCGCTCAAATCGATCGACCGCATCATGTCGCTGGAGCGCGAGCGGTCGCCCGAGCGCGCGTATGTTGCCAGGAAGATCGAAGAAGGACGGATCGCTTTCGAGAACGTAAGTTTTGCCTATCCGAACGCCCCCGGCAACGCGCTGGAGAAGGTCTCGTTCAAGATCGAAGGCGGCGAAAAGGTAGGCATCATTGGCCGTGTCGGATCGGGTAAAACGACAGTCGGACGACTGCTTCTTGGATTTTACGAAGCCAAGGAAGGCCGGATTCTCATCGATGGCGTTGATTCCAGGCAATACGATCCGTCAGATTTGCGCACCGGCATCGGCTTCGCCATGCAGGATACCGATCTTTTCTTTGGAAAGTTGCGGGACAATATCGCCCTGGGCAAACCTGAGGCGACCGACGAAGAGATCCTTCAGGCTGCGAGGCTTTCCGGCGTGGAAAGCTTTATCGCCGGTCATCCGATGGGATACGACATGCCGATTTCCGAGGGCGGGCGCAGCCTTTCGGGAGGCCAGAAGCAGGCCATAGGCCTGGCGCGCGTGCTCATCCGCAAGCCCCGGGTACTGTTCCTCGATGAACCGACGGCGCATTTTGACATCCGCAGCGAAGCCGAATTTCTGGAGCGATTGAAAGCCATTCGCGGCGAGCGGATGACAATTATCATTTCGACACACCGCCTCTCGCTCCTGAGTATGGTCGATCGGCTGCTCCTGTTCGACAACGGCCGTCTGGTCGCAGACGGCCCTCGCGACAAGGTGCTGGCGATCCTGCAAGGCAAACCCGTGGCGCCGGCTGCAGCTCCCTTGCACGAGAACTCTGTACAACCCAAATCTGCATAGACGGCAACCATAACGCGGAAGCTCAATGCCCTCCTCCGACTTTGCCTTTGCCAATGACATCCGGGCGGCGGCGGCGTTACGCACGCCCCGCACCTCGCGGATGCTGCTGTTCGCGTTCCTTGCCCTGCTCGTCGCGTTTCTCACATGGGCTCATTTTGCGGTGCTGGACGAAGTCAAGCGTGGCAATGGCAAGGTCGTTCCGTCGCAACAAACCCAGGTGGTCCAGAGCCTCGAAGGCGGTATCGTCGGCGCAATCCTGGTTCAGGAAGGCGCCATCGTTCAGAGAGGGCAGTCCCTGATGCGGATCGAGGACACCAAGTTTGCCTCGGAGTTCGGCGAAATCCGTGAGCGACGCGCGGCAATGGCAGCGAGGGTCGCCAGACTGGAGGCCGAGGCGCGAGGGCGAAGCGATGTTACGTTCCCCGATCAACTCGACAAGGTGGTCCCCGCTGCGGTCGCGACCGAAACCAGCGTCTTCAAAATGCGGTCGCAAAAGGTCGCACAGGACGTTGACGTGCTGAACCAGCAAGTCACCCGCCTCTCCGGGACGCTCAAATTGCTCGAGCGCGAACTTGCGATCACCCGCAAACTTTTCGAGCAGAAAGTTGTGCCCGAAATCGAAATGCTGCGGCTTGATCGGCAGGCGACCGAAATGAGAGGGCAGCTTGCCGAGGCTCAATCGAAAATCGTCACCATCACCGCCTCCTTCCGCTCCCAGGCCGACGAAGATCTGGCCAAGTCCCGCGGCGATCTCGCCGTGCTCGATGAGAATATCAAGTCTGCACAGGATCGCGTGCGGCGCACTGATCTGAAATCGCCGGTGCACGGCATCGTTAACAGACTGAATGTCACCACGATCGGCGCGGTGGTTCAGCCTGGTGCCAATCTGATGGATATCATTCCGTTGGACGATACCTTGCTGGTCGAAGGAAAAATCCGACCGCAGGACATCGCCTTCATTCGTCCCAACCAGGACGCCGTGGTGAAGATCTCCGCCTATGATTCTTCGGTCTACGGGTCGTTGAAGGGCAAGGTCGAGCGCATCAGCGCCGATACGATCGTCGACGACAAGGACAAGACCGAGAAACCCGAGAATTTCTACCGGGTCATGGTGCGTACCGAGAAGAACCATCTCGGCACCGAAGCAAAGCCGCTGCCGATCATCCCGGGCATGGTCGCAACGGTGGAAGTCCTTACCGGCGAGAAGTCGGTGCTGGACTATCTGGTGAAACCCGCGCGCACCCTGCGGGACGACGCCCTGCGCGAGCATTGAGCGGCGGGCTTGCTTAAGGGTTTACTAAATCCGGTCGATCAATTTTGAACGATCCTGAAAACCGCCGGTAGACCCTCCTGTTCAACTTTGCTCCCCTGACGAGCCTGACTTAACTCCGCTTAAGCGGCAGCCACCGCAATCTACGTCCCGATAACAGGCCGGGACGCGGGATCAACGCACAAGACGTTGACTGACGTTCCTGACATTGGGGACGTCGTGATGACACCGCGTGGGAAGACGCCGAGACTCGGCGCGTCGGTATTTGCTGCTGCAATCGCATTTTCTATCGGCCTCTGCGCCGGAGCGCCTGGCGCCTATGCCGACGAGACGGTAGCCGCAGAACCCAGCGGCGATTTCATCCCGGGCTCCGACCGCGCGTCGACGCGCCCGCCCGCAACCTTCTTCACCATCAACGCGGTTCTCGCAAAGCTCGATCGCCAGCGCGGGCGTGGCCCCGGTGCCGTGCGGCTGGCATCGTTGACACCCTCCGATGTTGCGACAGACGCACAGCCTCCCGCGAAGGAGCCGCCTGCCCTCGGCAAGGAGCCGTTTGGGCTTTTTGCCTTCCGGGCGCCGGAAGGACTATTGTGGCGCAAGTGGCGCGGCATTGAATCTGACATCGCGAAAGAACACACGGTGCTGGATCGTTGTCGGGAAGGCGCCGAGGGATGCCCATCCCATGCCGCGCAGTTCCTGCGTTTGATCAAGGCCGTCAAGACGAAGTCCGGCCGCGATCAGCTGGATGAAGCCAATCGCGCGGTCAATATGGCCATCCGTTACGTCAGCGACTATGCCCAGCACGGCGAAGCCGATCGCTGGAGTGCGCCGCTTGCCTCCCTTGCGACGGGGAGAGGCGATTGTGAGGACTATGCGATCGCCAAATATGTCGCCCTCACCGAAGCCGGCTTTTCGCGCGGCGATCTGCAGCTGGTATTGGTTCGCGATCGCGCCGTCCGCCAGGACCACGCCGTTCTGGCCGCACGTCTTGACGGCCGTTGGCTCATTCTCGACAACCGCCGCTCGGAGTTGATGAACGATTCCGATGCCATCAGCTTCACGCCACTCTACGCCATCGACAGCCGTGGTGTTCAGCTCTTCGCCGCACCTTACGCCCAGCGCGGTTTGCTCGGTCGTGAGATCGAGGCAGCTCCCGCCGCGGCGGCCGAAATCGGCGAATGGTCCGGACAAGAGGCCAGCAACGGCAGCGGTACCGGATTGAGCGAGTTGCCCCTGTTGATGTAGTCGCCGGCTGACGCCCTCGCAAACGAAACCCACTGATGCTTCCCAAAAGAAATAACCCCGCCGGCTAGGGCGGGGTTATCTACATTTATGGCTCGCGTCGATCAGAAGACGTGGACGTTGGCAGCCGCGAGAGGCACACCGGTACTGACATGGGCGAGATCGATCTTGTCACTGCCCGTGCCGTTGGCCGAGTACCAGAGCTCGCCCGTAGCTGAATTGAACAAGAACTCCTTGCCCGTGCCGCCATTCCAGTTTGCGCCCACATTTTCGTCTCCGACCGCCGCCACGTTGTGGAAGTTGGCCGCATCGACAGTGAATGCAGAACCGATCGACAGACCATCACCGGTGTTGACGAAGATCTGGTCGGCCAGGGTGCTGAAGTCCGTAATATTGTCGTGTCCGCCACCGCTCACCTTCAGCAGGAACGTATCCGCTCCGCCATTGCCGGTGAGAATATCGTCGCCGGCTCCGCCATCGAGGAAGTTGGCGTTGCCGTCGCCGATCAGCGTATCGGCGCCGGTGCCGCCGAGTATCCCTTCGATGGAGCTGTAGGTATCACCCGCGGCTGTACCACCGGAACCAGCTACACCATTTAGGTTGACGGTCACTCCGGCAGAGGTATCGTCCCGATAGTCGACGATATCGAACCCGGCGCCGCCAACCACAGTGTCGGTATGGGAGCTGGTAGCTATGACGTCGGCCGTTATGCCGCCCGTCAGTGTGAAGTTTCCGCTTCCATCGCCGGCGACGACATGAATTCCAAGGTTCGACGTTCCCGTCGTATCCCCGTCGCCATCGGTCAGTGTAACGCCGAAGGTGTAGTTTTGGTCCTGCGGCAAGAGGGTGTGCGAGAATGACGCCGTCGTCAGACGAATTCCTTGCCCTGCGCCGCTCACGCCTTCAATCGTAACTTGGTTGAATTCGGCGAGCGTCGTTGGATCAATGACGATGTTACCCGAGAAGTTGTCGGCAAGTGTAATGAAGCCTGACTCGGTACCTGCATGCAGGGGGTCAGTGTTCGTCACTGTCCACTTGTACACATGGTTGCCATTTCCGTTGACGTTAGCAACGAAGAAGGAAACGGAAGTCGCAAACTCCGGACTGCTATTCGGCGCCTGATCTCCGATCACCCCCGTCGCATGCAATTCCATCGTGAACTGCTCAGTGCTGTTGATGAACTGATTGTTGACGCCAAAACCTTGATTGGACGAGTTAATGGTTCCGGCTGGCGTTGAAAACTCGATTCTTCCGTCCGTTGTTTCAGCGAAATTCGGCTGGTTGCCGGGCGCAAGCGTCGTCAAGTCAATGGTCTCGGTCGTGGCCACCTGGGGATTAAGCAGCGCGAACGTATAGGTGCCGTCCATATTGACGTCCAGCGTGAACACCGGCGTCGCACCGGAACTGGCGAGAAGATGTTCACCGACGACGTGGCCCCCGACGACGATGTCCGTCGACGTGTAGGTGATGCCGGTAATTGCAGGTCCGGTAAGGGTAAATCCTGCGAAACCATCGGCACCTGAATTGATGTCGAACGTACCGTTCACAGTACCGATTTCGTTCGGCAACGTACCATTGACGAAGCTTCCCAGCGTCGGGCCGTCGTCGAGGAAGGTGATATGGCTGCTGATGTCGGTTGAGGCCGTCGTCACCTTGTCGCCGTCAGCGTCGGTGAGTGTCACCGTGACGCCAACAGTGCCCGTCGCCAACGACAGAAGGTCATTTGGATTGTTGGTCAAGGGGTGCTGCAGCGAAAGGTATTCCGCCACATAAACCTGGCCAGTGAGCGGATCAATCGTGATCGCGAAGGCCACCTTGCCGGTCAGGCTCGGATTGATGGCATCGGCGCCTACTGTGCCGATGACTATTCCGTTTCCATCGAGCGAAAGCGTGATCGGCGTGCCATCCGTCAACTTCAGGCCGGAGCCTGCAAGATTTACGGTCAGCGCGAACTTCTCTGATCCGGCTCCGTCCGTTCCGTAGTTGAGTGCGCCTACAGCCACGACAGCCGCCGCGCCGCTCGACGCGAAACTCAGGGCGCCGTTGTCAAGTACGTTGGCCGCAACATCGGTGTCGACGCCCTTGCTCGCGACAGCCGCAAACAGGGATGCAACGCTGGTGCCGGCTACGCCGTTGAAGGTGACCGTGCTCGAGCCCGTAACATCGCTGGCACCCGCGATGATCTGAATGCCAGGCGTCTCGTCAGCGCCAACGATAGCCGCACCTAACGTCACCGTCGGTGCCCTCGGGCCGTCGTCCTGGATCGTGAACACGCCGGTGCCGACGTTGATCGAGGCGCTGGTGTGGTCGCCGTCCGCATCCGTCACCGTCTGCGTCAGCTTCAGGTCGCCGGCCAGGGCCGTCGTCAGCGT
>JBOHIT010000377.1:0-7233 GCA_050726155.1 Bradyrhizobium sp. | reverse complement strand
TAATGGGACCCTCCTTATTGCCGGGGTGCCGCAAATTGCGGCAGGGGAACATTAAAATGGTGGATTCAATTGCGGACGCCATCTGTCCCGAGCAAGCGCACTTCAATGCGCGGCTCGAAGAGGCGATCAATCATCTGTCGCTGGGAATTGTTCTCTTCAGCGAGAAGCGCGAAGTCATTTTTTGCAACAAGCGCTATGCGGAGATGTACGGGCTCTCAGCCGAACAGGTGAAGCCAGGCACGCCGACCAGCGAGCTGATCCGGCACCGCCTCAAACTCGGCCTCAAAGTATCGGTGGCACCCGACGATTACGTCCGCTCGCGCGTCGGCCAGGACATCGCGCTCGCCACCACATTCCAGGAATTCACCGACGGGCGCATCATTGCCTACACCGTCCACCCGATGCCGGGCGGCGGCGGAATGGCAACCCATGAAGACATCACCGAGCGTGAAGAACTTCATGTACGCCTGAAGACCCAATACGAGCTGCTCAGGGATCAGGAAGAAGCGCTGCGGACTCGCAACATCCAATTCGACACCGCGATCAACAACATGTCGCAGGGGCTGTGTTTCTTCGACTCCGATCATCGCCTGATCGTGTGCAACGACCGCTACATCGAGATGTACGAGATCCCGGTCGGCCGCGTCGGCCCCGGCACGCCGCTCAAGGAAATTGTCGATCTTCGCTTTGAAGTCGGCAGCTTCCCCGCGATGAGCCGGGATGAATATCTCCACTGGCGCACCAATGTGGCGGTTTCCAACGAAGCCAAGGACAGCATCGTCGAACTGAGAAACGGCAGGACCTTCAAGATCCGCCACCGCCCGATGCCGGGCGGCGGCTGGGTCGCCACGCACGAAGATATCACCGAGCAGCGGCAATCCGAGGTCAAGATCGAATACATGGCGCACCACGATGCGTTGACCGAACTCGCCAACCGGGTGCTGTTGAACGCGCGGCTCGAGCATACGTTGGGCCGCGAGGAAATGGTCGCGGTTCATCACCTCGATCTCGACCAGTTCAAGGCCGTGAACGACACCTTTGGCCATCATGCCGGCGACAAGCTCCTGAAGATCGTCGCCGAGCGGCTATGCACCCTGGTCCGCGAAACCGATACGATCGGTCGAATGGGCGGCGACGAATTCGTCATCGTGCAAGGCCCGATCGCCGACCCGGCCGACGCGACGTCGCTGGCGCAGCGCGTCATCAAGCTGTTGAGCGAGCCCTACGACATTGATGGCCACCAGGCCGTGATCGGCGCCAGCATCGGCATTTCGGTCGGCCCCGGTGACGGCAGCAGTCCCGACAAATTGTTGCGCAATGCGGATCTCGCGCTCTATCGCGCCAAGGGCGACGGACGCGGCACCTTCCGCTTCTTCGAGCCGGTGATGGATTTGCAGATGCAGACCCGCCGCGTCATGGAGCAGGACCTGCGCAAGGCGCTGCCATCAGGCGAGTTCGAGCTGCACTACCAGCCGGTCGTCAATCTCGCGAGCAACGAAATCAGTGGATTTGAAGCGCTGATACGCTGGAATCATCCGACCAAGGGTCTGATCTCGCCGGCCGCGTTTATTCCGCTCGCGGAAGAGATCGGCTTTATCGTCCCGATGGGCGAATGGGTGATCCGGCAGGCCTGCGCCACCGCGGCGCAATGGCCCGACAACCTCCACATCGCCATCAACATTTCGGCGGTCCAGTTCCGCAATCCCGGCCTGATGCAGGTGATAACAGGCGCGTTGGCTGCATCCGGCCTGCAGCCTTCGCGGCTGGAGATCGAAATCACCGAGACCGTGCTGTTGCACAACAAGGAAACGACGCTCGCCGTGCTGCATCAGTTGCGGGCGCTCGGCATCCGGATCGCGATGGACGATTTCGGCACTGGATACTCATCGCTGACCTATCTGCAGAGTTTTCCGTTCGACAAGATCAAGATCGACCGTTCGTTCGTGAAGGACATCACCGAGAATTCCGGCTCGCTCAACATCGTGCGCGCGGTCGCCGCCCTCGCCAACGGCATGGGCATGACCGCCACCGCCGAAGGCGTCGAAACCAAAGAACAACTCGAGCGCATCGCATCCGAAGGATGCACGGAGATGCAGGGCTTCCTGTTCAGCAAGCCGCTTCCGGCCCGGGAGATCGAGCGGCTGTTCCTGCAGGGGAATGCAGCGAAGCTGGCTCCCGGCCGCATTGTCGCCTGAGCGCAACGGAGCCGGCGATCAGAACTCGCCGGCGATCTTTGACAGCATTTCCAACAGCGCAACGCGATTGGCCGGCCCCAGCAATTCGTTGAGGCGGGCTTCGTGCTTGGTGGCGACGAGTTTCTTGGCGCGCGTCAGCACCGCCCGGCCCTTGTCGGTCAGCATCAGGATGTGGGAGCGGCGGTCGTTGGTCGAACGCATCCGCGTGCAGAGATCGCGGCTCTCCAGGGCGTCGAGCATCGCCACGAAATTCGGCCGGAGGATGCCGAGCGTGTTGGCGATCTCGGTCTGGTTGCGGCCGGGATTCCTGTCGAGCAACAACAGCACCGAAAATTGCGCCGGCGTCAGTTGCAGCGGCGCGACGCAGCGCAGGAAGTCCTCGAACACCTTCAACTGCGCGCGCTTCAGCGAATAGCCGAGCAGGTCGGACAATTCGCCCATTTGCAGGGCGGCATTTTCCACTGCACCATCGACCGGCTCCTTGCCGTTGGAGCGGGACGGCTTGACGGCGTCAGCGGCGGCGGCCTTGGAGACTGTCATCGATCGAGGTTCGCAATCCCGGTAAAAGGTCTCCGTCAGCGACGCGAGCCTTGAGATTATAATTGATAATTGTTATAGATTATACCAAATATCGGCGCCTTTCAACTGCCGATATCGGCCGACCGACCCCGCAAGGTCGAGATCGGTCCGACGCCTAAGGGGGAGCGCCAAGTCTTGAATACGACGATCATGCTGTTCCTGCTGCAGGACGGCATCACCAATGGCGCGATCTATGCGTTGCTCGGGCTTGCACTGGTGCTGGTGTTCGCCGTCACGCGCGTGATCCTGATCCCGCAGGGCGAATTCGTCACCTACGGCGCGCTGAGCTACGCCGTGCTGGCGACCGGCAAGGTGCCGGGCACGGCGCTGCTGGCGCTCGCGATGGGCGTGGTGGCGTTCGGCCTCGACCTGTATGGCGCGCGACGCGCGCTTCGCCTCCCCAGGGTGGCGCGCGCCGCCGCGCTCAACATCATCCTGCCGGCGGCGATCCTGGCGCTGGCTTACGGGCTGGCTGGCCCCAAAACCCCGATTGCGGTGAATATCGCGCTGTCGCTGCTGATCGTCGCGGCGATCGGGCTGTTTCTCTATCGCATCGCGTTTCAGCCGCTCGCCCACACTTCGGTGCTGGTGCTGCTGATCGCTTCCGTCGGCTGCCATCTCGCGCTGCAAGGCCTCGGCCTCGTGTTCTTCGGCGCCGAAGGCCTGCGCGGACCGGCGCTGTCGAATGCCGCGGTCACGCTGGGGCCGCTGCGCTTCACCGGCCAGAGCCTAGCCGTCTATGGCCTGACCATCGCCTTCATCATCGCCCTGTGGCTGTTCTTCGGCTTCACGCTGATGGGCAAGGCGCTGCGCGCCACCGCCGTCAACCGCCTCGGCGCCCGCCTCGTCGGCATCCGCACCACCCTGTCGGGACAGATCGCCTTCCTGCTCGCCTCCGTGATCGGCGCGATTTCGGGCATCCTGATCGTGCCGATCACCACGCTCTATTACGACACCGGTTTTCTGATCGGCCTGAAGGGTTTTATCGCCGCCATCATCGGCGGGCTGGTCAGCTATCCGCTCACCGCCGTCGCGGCCTTGGTGGTCGGCTGCGTCGAAGCGTTCTCCTCGTTCTATGCCAGCAATTTCAAGGAGGTCATCGTCTTCACGCTGATCATTCCCGTGCTGCTGCTGCGCTCGCTGGCGGCGCCCGCGGTCGAGGAGGAGAAGGACTGATGGCGCAGCGGCTCCCTCTCATCATCTTCGCAGCCGTTATGGCGGCGATCCCGTTCATCCCGGGCCTGCCGCCATTCTGGATCGTGCTGTTGGACAATATCGGGCTCGCCGCGCTGGTGGCGATGGGGCTGGTGCTGCTGACCGGCGTCGGTGGCCTCACTTCATTCGGCCAGGCGGCGTTTTGCGGTTTTGGCGCCTATACGACCGCGGTACTGACCACCGCCTATGGCGTGTCGCCATGGTTGACGCTGCCGCTGTCCCTGCTGGTGAGCGGCGTCGCGGCGGTGCTGCTCGGCATCGTCACGGTGCGGCTGTCCGGCCACTATCTGCCGCTCGGCACCATCGCCTGGGGCATCGGGCTGTTTTACCTGTTCAGCAAGCTCGAATTCCTCGGCCGCAATGACGGCATCTCCGGCATTCCGCCGCTGACGATCGGCAATTTGCGGATGCTCGATCCCGGCACGATCTATTTCGCGATCTGGATCGCGGTGCTGATCTCGGCGCTGCTGACCATGAACCTGCTGGATTCCCGCACCGGCCGCGCCATCCGCGCGCTGCGGCGCGGGCATATCGCGGGCGAAGCGTTCGGCGTGCAGACACCGCGCGCCAAGCTCCTGGTGTTCATCTATGCGGCGGTGCTCGCCGGGCTTTCCGGCTGGCTCTATGCGCATTTCCAGCGCGCTGCCAACCCGACGCCGTTCGGCGCCCAGGCCGGCATCGAGTATCTCTTCATCGCCGTGGTCGGCGGCGCCGGTTATGTCTGGGGTGCGGTGCTCGGCGCCGGCATCGTGGTGATCCTGAAAGAGGTGCTGCAGAGCTATCTGCCGTATATTTTCGGCGGCCAGAGCCAGCTCGAGACCATCGTGTTCGGCATTCTCCTGGTCGTGCTGCTGCAACTGGCGCCAACCGGCGTCTGGCCCTGGCTGATGTCGGTTCTGCCGTTCAAGCCGGTCCGCAAGATCCCGGACATCTCGCTGGAGCTGCCCGCGCGCGTACGGGCGCCGTCGACACCTTCGCTGCTGCTGCATGTCGACAAGGCGCGCAAGCAATTCGGCGGCGTCATCGCCGTCAACGACGTTTCCTTCGACGTCCGGGCCCGCGAGATCGTGGCCTTGATCGGCCCCAACGGCGCCGGCAAGAGCACCACCTTCAACCTGATCACGGGGGTTCTGACCTCGACCAGCGGCGCGATCTCCGTGCTCGGCCACAAGGTCGACAACGCGCCGCCGCAGGACGTCGTCAAGCTCGGGGTTAGCAGGACCTTCCAGCACGTCAAGCTGGTGCCCGACATGACCGTGCTGGAAAACGTCGCGATCGGCGCCCATCTGCGCGGGCATGCCGGCGCCATCTCCAGCATGTTCCGTCTCGACCGCGCCGACGAGGCCAGATTGCTGGCGGAAGCCGCGCGCCAGATCGAGCGCGTCGGGCTTGGCGAGCAGATCGACCAGTTGGCGGGAAGCCTTTCGCTCGGCCAGCAGCGCATCGTCGAAATCGCGCGCGCGCTGTGCGTCGATCCGCTGCTGCTGCTGCTCGACGAACCCGCCGCGGGCCTCCGCCACATGGAGAAGCAGCGGCTCGCGGCGCTGCTGCGCCAGTTGCGCGACGGCGGCATGTCGGTGCTGCTGGTGGAGCACGACATGGGCTTTGTGATGGATCTCGCCGACCGGATCGTGGTGCTCGACTTCGGCACCAAGATCGCCGAGGGCACGCCCGCCTTGATCAAGACCAACCCCGACGTGATCAAGGCCTATCTCGGAGCCACCACATGAGCGCGCTGTTGAGGGTTGGCGATGCGCATGTCGCTTACGGCAAGGTCGAGGCGGTGCGCTCGGTGTCGCTGGAAGTCGCCGACAACGAGATCGTCACCATCATCGGCGCCAACGGCGCCGGCAAGACCACGCTCCTGAACGCCATCATGGGCATCCTGCCGCTGAAGGGGTTCGCCGCCTTTGCCGGCGCCGACATGGCTGCCCTCGACATCGAGGACCGCGTCGCTGCCGGTCTGAGCCTGGTGCCGGAACATCGCGAATTGTTCGGCACCATGAACGTCGAGGACAATCTGCTGCTCGGCGCCTTCCGGATTCCCAAAGCGATCGCCGCCAGATCGTTCGAACGGGTCTACACGCTGTTTCCGCGGTTGAACGAGCGGCGCAAGCAGCTCGCCGGCACGCTGTCCGGCGGCGAGCAGCAGATGCTGGCGATGGGCCGCGCGCTGATGGGCGCCCCGAAGCTTTTGATGCTGGACGAGCCGAGCCTCGGCCTCGCCCCGATCATCGTCGCCGACATCTTCCGCACCATCGGCGAACTCCGCGCCGCCGGCGTCTCGGTGCTGCTAGTCGAGCAGAACGCGCAAGCCGCGCTCAAGATCGCCGACCGCGCCTATGTGATGGAGCTCGGCGAATTCGTCCTCAGCGGACCAGCCAGCGACATCGCCACCAACGCGCGCGTCGCGGCGAGCTATCTCGGCTTCACGCACGAGGGCGAGAGCGCGATCTAACTCGCGATCGTCATGCCCCGCCTTCGCGGGACATGACGCCAGTGCAAGTCTCCCCTCACTTCGCCGGAACATACTTCCCGTTGTTCACGGTCAGGATGATCCGCGAGCGGTCGTCGAGGCCGTAGCGGTCTTTTTCGGTGAAGTTGTAGACGCCCTGGCTCGCGGCGATGTCGCGTTCGGTGATCAAGGCCTGACGGATGCCTTCGCGGAATTCCGGCGTACCGGGCTTGCCGGCCTTCAGCGCCGGCGGAATCACGCGCTTGAGCACTTCGAAGGCGTCGTAGGAATGGCCCGCGAACTGGCTGCGGCTGTTGGGGCCGTACTTGGCCTCGTAGGCGGTGTTGAGCGCCAGACCGGGCTTCTTGGTCAGCGCGCTGTCGGGCTGGGTTTCCGGCGACATCACCGGCCCCGAGGACATGATCACGCCTTCGGCGGCCGGACCTGCGATGCGGATGAAGTCCATGCTGGCGGCGCCGTGGGTCTGATAGATCAGGCCCTTGTAGCCACGTTCGCGCAGCGCGGTTTGCGGCAACGCCGCGGCGGTGCCGGAGGCGCCGACCAGGACGGCGTCGGGATTGGCGGCAAGGAGTTTCAGCACCTGGCCCGCGACCGATGTATCCGGACGCGCGAAGCGTTCTTCGTCAACCATCGTCATGCCGATCGGGATCGCCTGGGCCTTGAAGTCGTTGAACCAGAGGTCGCCGTAGGAATCCGAATAGCCGATGTAGCCGACGGTCTTGATGCCGTGCGCCTTCATGTGCTCGTACAGCACCTTGCCCATGATCG
>JBOHIT010000376.1:0-5451 GCA_050726155.1 Bradyrhizobium sp. | reverse complement strand
CCCTCCGGCTGCGGCAAGTCCACGCTGCTGAAAATGATCTCCGGGCTGCTCGCGCCATCGACCGGCGAGATTTTTGTCGAGGGCGAAGCGGTGACAAAGCCGCACGGCAATGTCGGTATCGTGTTCCAGAACTCGCTGCTGCTGCCGTGGCGCAACATCCTCGCTAACGTCATGCTGCCGATCGACATGAAGCGGCTGCCGCGCGACGAATATCTCGTGCGCGCCAAGGCGCTGTTGAAACTCGTCGGTCTCGAAGGGTTTGAGAAGAAGCTGCCCTGGCAGTTATCAGGCGGCATGCAGCAGCGCGCCTCGATCTGCCGGGCGCTGGTGCACGATCCCAAGATCATGCTGATGGACGAGCCGTTCGGCGCGCTCGACGCCATGACGCGCGAGAAGATGAATGTCGAGCTGATGCGGATCCAGCGCGAGACCGGCAAGACGGTGCTGCTAATCACGCATTCGATTCCCGAAGCGGTGTTCCTCGCCGACCGCGTGCTGGTCATGACCGAACGGCCCGGCGCGATCGCGGCAATCTACGACGTGCCGCTGCCGCGCCCGCGTTCACTGGATTCGATGGCCGATCCCGCCTTCACCGAACTGGTGCAGCGAATTCGAAAACACTTTTTCACCCAAAGCGCGCTGGACTGAGCAGGACGATGGGCCAAATGACACCTGCGAAGGAACTGCGCTCCCTCTCCCGCTTGCGGGGGAGGGTTGGGGTGGGGGTGTCGCCACGAGTCATCGTGTGGAGAGAGCCCCCACCCGGATCACATCTGCGACGTGATCCGACCTCCCCCGCAAGCGGGAGAGGTGCAGCGAAGCTGCCGCTCTGCTTAACTTCATCACGTTCAAGAGGCAGGTAACGCGATGCCGCCTCGTATCGCCGTGCGGGACATTTCATTTTTTGAGCGGCCGATCCCGTTTGCAAAGCCGTTTCGGTTCGGCAGCGTGGTCATCACGTCATCGGTGCAGGTCTTCGTGTGTGCGGAAATCGAGATCGAAGGCAAGGGCACTTCCGTCGGCGCCAGCGCCGAAATGATGGCCTCGAAATGGTTCGACAAGCGCGCGCATCTCTCGCCGCAACAGACCGTCGACGGATTGCGCCGCGTGCTTGCGATCGCGCGCGAGCTGTATCTGGCGCGATCCGGCTTCGACACCGCGTTCGGGCACCACGCCGCCGTCATCGCGGCACAGGTCGAGGCCTGCGCTAAAGCGGATATCCCGCCGCTTGCGGCCGGCTTTGGGCCGGCCGAGATCGACAAGGCGATTTTGGATGCACTGCTGCGCGGGGGCGGCGTGAACTTCTTCGACGGCATGGCTGATAACATTGCTGGTATCGACACGCGGCTGTCGCGCGATCTCGGCGATGACGACGTTGCGCGTTTCCTTGGCGGCCGCCGGCGGCTGGAGCGGGTCGCGATCCGGCATACCGTCGGCATGGACGACAAGGTCGAAGGCGAGGGCGGCGTGGCCGATGCGAACGAAAACGCCGGCGCGCGCTATTTCAAGCTCAAGCTCAACGGCGATCCCGTCCATGACGCGGAGCGCCTGACCCGGATCGGCTGCGAACTCGCAACGCTGCCATTTGATTACAGCGTCACGCTGGACGCCAATGAGCAATATGCCGACCTCAACGCCCTCGGCGCGCTGGTCGAGCGGCTCGATCGCGATCATGCGCTGAAGCCGATCGCATCGAAGTTGCTGTACATCGAGCAGCCGATGCCGCGCGATATCACGCGGCAGTCGCCGCTGGGTGCGCTCGCCGGCCGCGATTTCATCATCGACGAGGGCGATGATTCCTATGACGCCTTCCCGGCGGCCCGCGCGCTCGGCTATCGCGGCATCTCCTCGAAATCCTGCAAGGGCCTCTACAAATCGGTGATCAATGCCACCCGCGCCGCCAAATGGAGTGCTGAGGGTGAAAAATGCTTCATCGCCGGCGAGGATTTGACCTGCCAGGCCGGCATTGCCGTGCAGCAGGACCTGGCACTTGGCGCCCTGATCGGCGTCACCCATGCCGAACGCAACGGCCATCATTATGTCGACGGCTTTGCCGATACGCCCGCTGCCGAGGCAGAAGCCTTTCTCGCCGCCCACCCCGATCTCTATATCCGCGGCGACGGCAAGATCCGCCTCGCGATCCATGACGGCGATCTCCTGACGGGATCGCTGACGACACCAGGTTTTGCCACTTCCGTGCATCCGGACTGGTCCACGATGCAGCCGCTGGCGCGGCCAAGCCAGAAAATTCCAATGGAGCAAGTACGATGACGACCAAACGCCTCGGCCTGATCATGAACGGTGTGACCGGCCGCATGGGACTCAACCAGCATCTGATCCGCTCCATCATCGCGATCCGCGACCAGGGTGGCGTGGTGCTGGCCAATGGCGACCGCATGTTGCCGGATCCGATCCTGATCGGCCGTGACGCCGATAAAGTGGAACGCCTCGCCAGGAGCTTCAAGGTCGAGCGCTGGTCGACCGATCTCGACAAGGCGCTGGCCGACAAGAACGATACCATCTTCTTCGATGCCGCGACCACGCAGGCGCGGCCGACGCTGCTGACCAAGGCGATCAATGCCGGCAAGCACGTTTATTGCGAGAAGCCGATCGCGACCAATCTGGATGAGGCGGTCGCGGTGCTGCGGCTCGCCGCTTCGAAGGGCGTCAAGCACGGCACGGTGCAGGACAAGCTGTTCCTGCCGGGGCTGAAGAAGCTCGCGTTCCTGCGCGATTCCGGATTCTTCGGCCGCATGCTCTCGGTGCGCGGCGAGTTCGGCTATTGGGTGTTCGAAGGCGGCTGGCAGGAGGCGCAGCGGCCGTCGTGGAATTATCGCAGCGAGGACGGCGGCGGCATCATCCTCGACATGGTCTGCCACTGGCGCTACGTGCTCGATAATCTGTTCGGCGAAGTCGAGAGCGTGAGCTGCACCGGCACCACCGACATTCCGGAGCGCTTCGACGAGAAGAACAAGAAGTACACCGCGACCGCCGATGATTCCGCCTACGCCACCTTCCGCCTCAAGGGCGGCGTGATCGCGCATATCAACATGAGCTGGGTGACGCGGGTCTATCGTGACGACCTCGTCACCTTCCAGGTCGACGGCACCCACGGTTCGGCGGTGGCGGGCTTGACCGATTGCGTGATCCAGGCGCGGCAGGCGACGCCGCGCCCGGTGTGGAATCCGGACGAGAAGCGCACGCATGATTTCTACGCCGACTGGCAGCGGCTCCCGGAAAACACCACCTACGACAACGGGTTCAAGGAGCAGTGGGAAATGTTCATTCGCCACGTCTGCGAGGACGCGCCCTACAAGTACACGCTGCTGGAAGGCGCCAAGGGCGTGCAGCTCGCCGAATGCGCGTTGCAAAGCTGGCGCGAACGGCGCTGGATCGATGTTGCTCCGATCAAGGTATGAGGTGAAGCCATGAACAAGCCAGTCATGCCTGTCTCGTCGCTGTCGCTGAAACTGCCGACCGCGAACCGTTCCATCGAGACCTATCGGCTCGCGGCGTCGCGGGTGTTCCCGGCGCGCCTTGAAGGCACGCTGAACCGCGTCGCGTTCTCGGCGGCGCATGTGGTGGCGGACCCGCTAGCCGACAACGATCCGTGGCTGACGGCTGCGATCGATTGGGACAAGACCATCGCGTTCCGCGAGCACATCTGGGACCTCGGGCTTGGCGTTGCCGAGTCGATGGACACCGCGCAGCGCGGCATGGGGCTGGATTGGCCGACATCGCTGGAATTGATCCAGCGCTCGGTGCAGGCGGCGAAGGCGAGGGGCAATGCGCTGGTGTTTTCCGGCGCCGGCACCGACCACCTCGCGGTCGAGGATGCCAAGAGCATCGACGACGTGATCCGCGCCTACGAGGAACAGGTCGCGGCGGTCGAAAAGGCCGGCGGACGCATCATTCTGATGGCTTCGCGCGCGCTGGCGAAGATCGGCCGTAATGCGGACGACTACGCCAGGGTTTATAACCGCGTGCTGTCGCAGGTTCGCGAGCCCGTGATCATCCACTGGCTCGGCGACATGTTCGATCCCGCGCTGGCGAATTACTGGGGCACGGCGAACCTCGATCAAGCCATGGACATCGCGGTCGGCATCATCAACGCCAATGCCGCCAAGGTCGACGGCGTCAAGGTTTCTCTGCTCGACAAGCAGCGCGAGATCGACATGCGCCGCCGGCTCGACAAATCGGTGAAAATGTATACCGGCGACGATTTCAACTACGCCGAACTGATCGCGGGCGACGACAAGGGGTTTTCGCACGCGCTGCTCGGCATCTTCGATGCGATTGCGCCGGCGGCGTCCTACGCGCTGTCGCGCCTGTCGGCCGGCGACGAAGCCGGCTTCCACGACGTGCTCGGGCCGACGGTGCCGCTGTCGCGCCACGTCTTCAAGGCGCCGACGCGGTTCTACAAGACGGGCATCGTATTCATGGCCTATCTCAACGGCCACCAGGATCATTTCACCATGGTCGGTGGGCAGGAGAGCACACGCTCGACGTTGCATCTGGCTGAACTGTTCAGGTTGGCCGACCAGGCCGGTCTGCTCGCCAATCCGGAACTGGCGACGCGGCGGATGAAAACCGTGCTGGCGACGCGTGGCGTCGAGCCCTGATGCGGGACTTTTCCAACGACCACCGCTGGCTGTCGCTGAACACGGCCACCGTCCGCAAGCAGGGCGATTTGATCGCGGTCATCGAGGCCTGCGCGCGGCATGGCATCCGCGCCATCGACCCCTGGCGCGATCAGGTCGCGGCCGTCGGGCTTGAGCGGGCCGCGCGCGCGGTGCGCGATGCCGGGCTCGAATTGACCGGCTATTGCCGTGGCGGCATGTTCACGTCGGACGCAGCGCATCGCGCGCAGGCGCGCGACGACAACCGCCGCGCCGTCGACGAGGCCAAGGCGCTGGGCGCGCCGTGCATCGTATTGGTGGTCGGCGGGCTGCCGCAATATTCGAGGCCGGGCAGCGCGGCTTCAAAGGATATCGTGACGGCCCGAAGCCAGGTTCACGACGGCATCGCCGAGATGATGGAATATGCCAAAGGGGCCAACATGCCGCTGGCGATCGAGCCGCTGCATCCGGCCTATGCCGGCGACCGCGCCTGCGTCAACACGACAAAGCAGGCGCTGGATCTGTGCGATGCGCTCGATCCGAAGCGCAGCGGCGCGCTCGGCGTCGCGCTCGACGTCTATCACATCTGGTGGGATCCGGAATTGCTGCCGCAGATCGCGCGTGCCGGCAAGGATCGCCTGCTGGCGTTTCACGTCTGCGACTGGCTGGTGCCGACCAAGGACATGCTCAACGATCGCGGCATGATGGGCGACGGTGTCATCGATATCAAATCGGTGCGATCAGCCGTCGAGGCGCAGGGTTTTGAAGGGTATTCCGAGATCGAGATTTTCTCGGAGGATTGGTGGAGCAAGCCGATCGATGAGGTCTTGCG
>JBOHIT010000375.1:0-8192 GCA_050726155.1 Bradyrhizobium sp. | reverse complement strand
GACAAGAAGTGCCAACATCGAATTGAATAGGAAGTCACCGTGATAGGTGTCCAGAACTACAACGATCGAACCTTCCTTGACCTAGCTGTAGAGGTCGAAGACGTCATCATTGGTCATGCGGATGCAGCCCGAGGAAATCGATGCGCCGATATATTCCGGCTGGTTGGTGCCGTGAATCCGGAACAGCGTGTCGCGGCCGCCCTGGTAAAGATAGAGTGCGCGGGCGCCGAGCGGATTGTCGACGCCACCGGGCACGAACGCGGGCAAGCCTTCAATGCGCTTGTGAATGTCTGCGGTCGGCGTCCATCTCGGCCATTCCGCCATGTTGCCGACCTTGGCAATGCCGGAGAAGGCCAGCGCTTCTTCGCCGACGGTGATGCCGTAACGGATCGCCTTGCCGCCGTCCTGTACCAGGTAAAGATAGTGGTTGTCGGAATCGACCACGATCGTGCCAGGCTGTTCACGGCGATGATAATTGACGATGGCGCGGCGGAACGGTTCGGCCACGGCGACCTTGGCGTAACGGGCTTTTTCAAGCTGGGCCTTGTCGGCCGGCTTGAGCGTGGCCTCCGGCGCAGCTTGATAGGTCGTGGTCTGCATGCAGCCCGACAACATCAGGCCGGCAACCAGAATTCCCAACTTTGCCTTCAGCGACGTCATTGCGCACTTCCAATCGAAGAACTCGCGTCACGCGCCAATTTTGCGCCGTAAACGCCACGATTCCATTAATCCCACTATCGTCAAAAACCCGCAGTTTTTCCAGTGCTTGCAGGCTTGTTCGGCACTGCGGGAGGTCAGCTGTGGCTTTTATGCCGCAAGTTTTGCGATTTCCGGTTGATTTCTAGGCAGCGCTGGCGTTGTTGCCGAATCGTGGCCACGCTGCTGCCACCTCATGGCCATAAATGTGGATGGACGGTTAATACGCCAGTCATCAAGGGCTTGCCAGAATCGGGTTTAGTCCGGCTGGTACCCATCGCATTTTCGAGCGAAGTGATACGTGGTTCGCATGAAGAAGCCGCGCTGAGCCAAAGAGTGCTGCCCCGTTTCGGAGTTCCCCCGCATGTTGTCAGTGTATGTCGCCTCCGAAGCCTCCCTGAAGAAGGTCGATGTGACCGACGCGGCGGATCTGCCGGAAAATGCGGTCTGGATCGACATGGTCAAACCGACGGCAGAGGAAGACCGCGCGGTGGAACGGTTGGCCGGGATTGCGGTGCCGACCCGGGAAGACATGCAGGAGATCGAGATTTCCAGCCGGCTCTATATCGAGAACGGCGCGCGCTACATGACCGCGACGCTGATGTGTCATTCCGACACCGATATGCCGCGGACCACGGCCGTGACCTTCATCGTATCCGGCCACCGTCTGGTAACCGTGCGCTACGACATACCGAAGCCGTTTGCGCTGGTGGAGCACAAGCTCGGGCGCTCATGCATGCCGGGCATCACCGGCGAAATGGTGCTGATGGAATTGGTCGACGCGGTAATCGACCGTTGTGCCGACATTCTGGAGAAGGTCGGCGCCGACGTCGACCAGGTCTCCCATGACATCTTCGAACCCGAGAGCGAGCGCCACGGCCAGGCCAAGCAATATTCCCAGATCCTGATCGCGATCGGCCGCAAGGGGGATTTGACCTCGAAAGTCCGGGAAAGCCTGGTCTCGGTCGGCCGCGTCGTGACCTTCCTCTCGGCGGTCATGGAAGGCGTCAAATGGTCCAAGGACATGCGCGAGCAGCTCAAGACCATGCAGCGCGACGTGGCCTCGCTGACCGACCACGCGTCCTACCTCTCCAACAAGATCACTTTCGTGCTCGATGCCATGCTGGGCGTCGTCAATCTCGAACAGAACAACATCATCAAGCTGTTCTCGGTGATGGCCGTGGTGTTGATGCCGCCGACACTGATCGCCTCGATTTACGGCATGAATTTCAAGATGATGCCGGAGCTCGAATGGGCGCACGGTTATCCGATGGCGCTGGCTATGATGCTTGCGGCAGCCGTGCTGCCTTACTTCCTGTTCAGATGGAAGAAGTGGCTGTAGTCACAACGTGATCGTAGTCACGAAGGTGACCGTAGTAACCGAGATGTTAAGGCGCACCCCTGACCTCCGGGCATCCATGCGCCAGCAAAAAAAACAGGAAGCTGCCTCATTTGTACGAGTAAAATTTGAGCGTTGCGCTGAACCTTTGCGCGACGGCTTTCTGCGATAACGCTGTCACAAGCCGTGAGGACAGCAATGGTTGAAAAATTCATAACGTCACCCCGCAACGTCATCGACTTTGCGCGCTACCAACAGGGCCGCGACCTTGGCAAGGCGCAGGCGATCGCGGCGCGACTTTGCCGGCACTGCGGAGCTGCCATTTCCGACGGCGAGAACGAAGACGAATGCTCCAGCGCCTTCAACGTCGATGTGGTGGCCGAGCGAAGTACGCCGAGAAAGACGCGGAACAAATTTTACGCGGAGTGAAATGCGATCAAACGTGCTGGCCGCCGTTGATGTGGATTTCGGCGCCGTTCACGTACGAGCTGGTTTCGGTGCACAGCACGTAGATGATCTTGGCGACCTCGTCAGGCGTGCCGAGCCGATGCATCGGGATCTGCTGGTCGACGATCTTCTCGGTGCCCGGCGACAGGATCGAGGTGTCGATCTCGCCCGGCGCGATCGAGTTGACGCGGACGCCGACGCGGCCGAAATCGGACGCCATCTCGCGTGTCAGTGAAGCCAGCGCCGCCTTCGAGGTCGCGTAGGCGACACCCGCGAACGGGTGCACGCGCGAGCCTGCGATCGAGGTGACGTTCACCACCGACCCCTTGGTGGCCTTCAATTCCTCGATCAGTCCACGCGCCATCATGATGGGCGCAAAGAAATTGACCCGGAAAACATGGCTCCAGGTCTCGATGTCGGTGTCCATGGTGCCCATCCGCGTGCCGCTCTCGGTCTTCGGCGAGATCGCGGCGTTGTTGACCAGCGCATGCAGCGCGCCGCCCTCCAGCCGCTCGCGGATTTCCGAAATCGCGCGCGTGGTGTCGGCATGGTCGGCGAGGTCGACCTGGATGTGATCCTCCGGACCGGCGTCCCACGGGCAGTTGTCGGGGAAGGGATGCCGCGAGCAGGTGATGACGCGCCAGCCCGCCGAGGAAAACCGGATCACGGTGGCATGGCCGATGCCGCGGCTCGCTCCGGTCAGGAGCAGCGTGCGTCGGGGCGCGTTGGTGGATGACTGCATCAACGGTTCTCTCATTCTTCGTCAGGCCCGGCCATAGTAGTCTGCCTTGCGCAGACTACGTAGACTTGTCTGCGCCGCCGGGCATCCACGTCTTACTTATGTCGTCGAAGAAAGACGTGGATGGCCGGGACGAGCCCGGTCATGACGGCTTACTTCAGGGATACATCCGCACTTTGGACCACGGCTGAACCGGCGTGTCGCGGCGGAATTCGATGCGGTC
Organism: Bradyrhizobium sp.; assembly: GCA_050726155.1. Lineage (GTDB taxonomy): Bacteria > Pseudomonadota > Alphaproteobacteria > Rhizobiales > Xanthobacteraceae > Bradyrhizobium. The sequence continues at coordinate 4,748 of JBOHIT010000375.1, read as the reverse complement.
GTGCAGGCGGAACGGGCGGTCGTGCCAGAATTCGAAGCGGACAGGCTCGATGCGCCAGCCGCTCCAGCCCGGCGGGCGCGGCACCTCGCCGATGATATGCTTGGCGGCGACCTTCGCGATCGCCTGCTCGAAGGCAAAGCGGCTTTCCAGCGGTTGCGACTGCTTGGAGGCCCAGGCGCCGATCTGCGCCTGCTTCGGGCGCGTGGCGAAATAGGCGTCGGCTTCTTCCGGTGTCACCGGCCACACGTTGCCGCGGATGCGAACCTGACGGCGCAGCGATTTCCAGTGAAATAGTAAAGCCGCCTTAGGATTTGCGGCGAGCTCGCGGCCCTTCTGGCTGGCGATGTGGCTGTAGAACACGAAACCATCCGCGTCATAGCCCTTCATCAATACCATCCGGACGTCGGGAAGCCCGTCGGCATCGACGGTTGCCAGCGACATGGCGTTGGGATCGTTCGGCTCTGCCTTCACCGCTTCGGCAAACCACGCGCCGAACAACGCAAACGGTTCCTCGGCGGCGGTAAAATCACCCGATGTTAACGGTGTGGGGTGTTTGATGGAGGTTGTGTCGGTCATGCCAGGAGTCCCATTTGCGTCCGTTCGCGTCCCAGAGCGCGTTACAGCCCCAGTATAGGTTCGCCCTATATAGGACATGGGGACGCATTGGCCTATCGGCGATCCGGCCGGCGGGTGTGGTGATGACCATGATTTTGATCGGCCTCGGCGCGGGCGGTTGCAGCTTCTCCCGCTCGGACGGCGGCGCCTTCGCCAAGATGGACGACAATGAGGTGACCGGCGCGATCACGCCACCGGCCGGCCCGCCGGTGCCGACCGAGAGCGATCTGGCGTTTGCCCGCACCGCTGCCTCGGACGTGCTGACCAAGGGCGGCAAGGATTCCAGCCAGCCCTGGGAAAACCCCGAAACCGGCGCGCGGGGTTCGGTGACGCCGCTGTCCCAGGCCTATGCCGCCGACGACGGCCGCACCTGCCGGGATTTCCTGGCCAGCTACGTCAAGGGCCGTGCGGAAAGCTGGCTGCAAGGCGCTGCCTGCAAGGGCGGCCAGGGCCGCTGGGAAATTCATACGCTCAGGCCCTGGAAACGGGGCTAAACTCGCCCAAACCGTTTTTTGAGGTCGATGAGCCAGTTGCAAAAATGCAACTGGCTCCCCAGATGAAGGCAAAGCGGGCGAAATGCCCGAAGTCAGAACTATTTTCCGTGAAGGAGACGTGACGGATGCGCGACCCCTATGAGGTCTTGGGGGTGCCGCGGGGTGCCAGTGCTGCGGCGATCAAGAGCGCCTATCGCAAGCTTGCCAAGAAGCACCACCCCGACAGCAACAAGAACGATCCCAAGGCCGCGGAGCGTTTTTCCGAGATCAACTCGGCCAACGAGATCGTCGGCGACGAGGACAAGCGCAAGCAGTTCGACCGTGGCGAAATCGACGCCGAGGGCAAGCCGCGCTTCCAGGGCTTTCCTGGCGGCGGCCCGCGCGGCCGTGCCGGGCCTGGCGGCGGCTTCGAGACCCACACCTTCCGCAGCGGCGGCGCCGGTCCCGGCGGCGGCGGCTTCGAGGATATCCTCAACAGCATGTTCGGTGGCGCGGCCCGTGGGCAACGTCCCGGCAGCGGCAGCGCATTTGAATTCGATACCGGCGGGATCGGCCTCGATCTCGATCTCAACGTTGCGATGACGGTGTCGCTGGAAGAGTCGGTCAACGGCGCGGAGAAACGCGTCCGGCTGCCGAGCGGCAAGGAGCTCAACGTCAAGATTCCGGCAGGCGTCACCGCCGGCCAGCAGATCCGGCTGAAGGGACAGGGCGAGACCGCGCAGGGCCATCGTCCCGGCGATCTCCTGATCACCGTCAGCATCGCGCCGCATGCTTTCTTCAAGGTCGATGGCAGCGATTTGCGGCTGGATCTGCCGATCACGCTCTATGAGGCGGTGCTCGGGGCCAAGATTCGCGTGCCGACGCTGGGCAGCGCGGTCGAATTCCCGATTCCGAAAAACACCTCGAGCGGCCGAACCTTTCGCCTCAAGGGCAAGGGACTGCCGAAGGCGGGCGGAACCGGCGACCTGTTCGTCACCACCAGGATTATCCTGCCCGACGGGAACGATGCCGAGCTTGAAGCATTGATGCAAAAGTGGCGCGACGGCCACCCCTACAATCCGCGCAACGATTTAGGCTGACCGAAAACGCGTCTAACAAAAAAAGCGGAGTGCGGCAGGTCATTTCCCGATAAAACCCAGCCGGTTCCCTCCGGAAAAGGGGGGCGGCCTCGAAGGGGGGACCAGCGCGGTACCAAACCCCGATCGAGGCCGCTTGCGCCGATCGGCGGATCGAGCGCTACTCATTTTCGCGTGATCACCCAGTGCGATAATGAGACGCGTCGATGTCTTGATTCCAGATTTTCAATGTCAGAATTGGGACAAACGGCTTGACCTGGTTCACGCGGAAGCTGATTCAGGCAGCTGGGCTCATCCTCCGGTCTTCTCCATCTGGTCGTACACCGATTGGGCGATCTGGGTCAGCCGGCTGCGGTCACCGACGCCGCTCACCACCACATAGGCCACGCCGCGATCGGCCCAGAACAGGGCGCTCTCTTTGCCCTGTGATGAGAATCGCATCTGTGTCGCCTCGGCTTCCGATTTTGCGGTGTAGATCGTGAACCGCTCGCCCGATGCGCTCTCATACATCATGAAGGATGCGGGGCCGGTGGCGCCGGGCAACAGCCGCCCGCCGACGAGCTTTAATCCTGCCGTGGCCAGTTCCGGCGCGCGCACGATCCAGCCGCAGCGCTTGGTCAGCCATGCCTGCAGATGCGCGCGCTCGCTGCCGGGCACTTCGACGGGATGGCGCACCTCCACAACATAGAGCCGGTGCGCCTCGAGCGCATCCAGCGTGAAATTCTGGATTGCCGACGGGGCTGCCGACGCACCGCGCGCCATCCAGCCGACACCGCCGCCGAAGACGAACGCCGCCAGTGTCGCGGCAATCGCGCCATAGACCCATTTGCGCGGTTGGCGCACCAGCCGCTCGACTTCGAGCCGCTTCGGCACCGCTTCGTCAATCACCGAATCGTAGCGGGCATGCAGCGCTTCCGCCATCGAGCGCCACGACTGCACCCGCGCCGCCTCGTCGGGATGGGCTGCGAGCCACGCCTCGACATCGCCGCGGCGTTCGGCCGGCAGCTCGTTGTCGACGTAAGCATGCAGCTCGTCTTCGGTGACGGGGATATGGGGGTTGGTCATTGTCGTCGTCTCTGTCTATTCCTGGTCGAATTTCGCGTCGAACTTTGCTTCGAACTTTGCCTATGCATATCGCTTGCCATCACGCGTCACTTCACCCGTCTCAGCGCGGTGCGTTCACCTTCGAGCGAGGCTTTCACGTGCGCGCGCGCACGGGCAAGCCGGGACATGACGGTGCCGATCGGCACGCCCTGGATGTCGGCGACCTCGCGGTAGCTCAGGCCTTCCAGCATCACCAGCAGCAGCACCGAGCGCTGTTCTTCCACCAGCGTCGACAGCGCGCGGGCGATGTCGCGGCCTTCGGCTTCGGTGCCGCTGGCGTCCGGATTGTTGTCGAGCAGCGGCATGAATTGCGGCCGCCGCGCCAGCGATCGCCGCCGGTTCTTGTTGAGGTTGGTCAGGATCGTATAGAGCCAGCTCCTGACGTCGCCGCCGAGAAACAGCCGTTCCGAACGCAACGCGCGCACCAGCGTGTCCTGCACCAGATCGTCGGCGATATCGGCATCGCGCGCGAGCGCGCGTGCGTACCGGCGCAGCGCCGGAATCATGGCTTCGACACTTTGGCGAAACGCGGTCATTGTCACCCGATATTCAGGTCAGTCCGGCGCGAACGCCTTACCCAACATAACACCCAATTGACGCGTCTATTCCGGCCGTTGAGGCTCGCGCGAAACAGCGTTAATCGGAGGCGGATTTGGGCTGTACCCCGCTGGAGTGCTGGTGTACCTCCAACCATAATACCAAGGTGTGATGAGCTTGCGGGCCGAAAGGCAGGCTGCTGGGAATCAAGGATCTGGACTGATTGATGCCTGCGCCTGTCATCTATTACATTCGCCATGGCGAGACGTCGTGGAATGCACTGGGCCGGCTGCAGGGCGTGCAGGATATCGAACTGAATGATCTCGGCCGCCGGCAGGCGGCCCACGCCGGCAACATCCTCGGCGACCTGTTTGCGCGTGACGGCCGCGACAAATCATCGCTTTCGTTTGTGGCGAGCCCACTGATCCGTGCCCGCGTAACGATGGAGCTGGTGCGCGGCTCTCTCAAGCTGCCGCACGAGGGGTATACGCTCGACGATCGGCTGCGTGAGATCGGCTACGGCCAGTGGGAAGGCTCGACGCTGCCGGAGATGCAGCTGCGCGACCCCGATCTCTATGCCAAACGCCAGACCGAGAAATGGACGGTGTCGCCGCCGGGCGGCGAGAGCTATGTCGAGGTCCAGGCCCGGATGCAGGATTGGTACACGTCAGTGACGGCGGACACCGTTGCGGTGGCGCATGGCGGCACGGCGAGGGCCCTGATGGTGGCGCTCGGCATCGAGACGCCGCTCAGCGCCGCCGACCTGACCATCGAGCAGGGCGCGGTCTACGTCTTTCGCGACGGCGCGCTGCAGAAGTATAGCTAGGGGCGCACACGTCATCCCCGGACGAACGCACTTGCGTTCGCTCGGGAGGTGCGAGCCTTGCGGTGCACTTGCACCGCTGGGCGAGCCTCGAAGGAT